>JAFKJZ010000619.1 GCA_017305815.1 Hyphomicrobiales bacterium | reverse complement strand
AAGAAGATCGGCGAAGGGCTCGGCGTGCCGGTCGAGTTCGTCACCGTCACCTCGCCCGGCCGCATCCCGGCGCTCCTGACCAACCGCGCCGACATGGTGGTGTCGATCTTCTCGATCACCGCGCCGCGCGCCCTGCAGGTCGCCTTCTCTATCCCCTATGCCGGACAATCGGCGGTGGTGATCGCACCGAAATCGACCCCGATCAAGAGCGCGGCCGACCTCGTCGGCAAGAAGGTCGGGCTGACGCGCGGCACCGGCGAGGACGGATTGCTGACCGAGGCGGCCAAGGCCAATCCCGGCATCGAGATCCTGCGCTTCGACGATTATGCCTCGCTGCTGCAGGCCATGGTCTCGGGCCAGATCGACGCCATGGGCGGCGGCGACTATGGCGACATCTACCTGAAGAAGAGCGCCAAGGGCGACGACTTCGAGATGAAGTACATCCTGAAGACGTTCTATTTCGGCGTCGGCGTCCGGCGCGACAATCCCGACCTTCTGCGCTGGCTGAACACCTTCATCTTCACGCTGAAGCAGGACGGCACGCTGGAACAGCTGTCGCAGAAGTACCGCAACACCCCGCTGCCGCCGCTGCCGGTGTTCTGATCCCCGCGGGGCGGGTCCCTGACGGCACCCGCCCCGACGCCCGGAACCGCGATCGGACGGCCTCATGCAGAGCTACGTCTTCCAGTTCGGCCCGATCCTGATCCGCTCGGAGGAGTTGATCCACGGCGCCTGGCTGACCGTCTGGTTCGCCGCGACCTCGATGGTTCTCGGCCTCGCCATCGGACTGCTCGGCGCGGTGGCGCGCAGCTTCGGGCCGCGCTGGCTCTCCGCCGTGGTCGCCGCCTATGTCGAGCTGATCCGCAACACGCCGCTGCTGATCCAGCTCTATTTCGTCTTCTTCACCCTGCCCTTCCTGGGATTGAAGCTCTCCAGCAGCCAGGCGGCCATCCTGGCGCTGTCGATCCATCTCGGCGCCTATGCGACCGAGATCCTGCGCGCCGGCATCCAGTCGATCCCGGCCGGGCAGATCGAGGCGGCGAAGTCGCTCGGCCTCAGGCCGATCCAGATCATCCGCCGCGTCGTGCTGCTGCAGGCGCTGCGCGCCGTCTATCCCGCGCTCTGCGGCCAGTTCATCCTGCAATTGCTCGGCACCAGCATCATCTCGGCGATCGCTGCCGAGGAACTGACGGCGATCGCCAACAACATGGTGATGCAGACCTTCCGCTCCTTCGAGGTCTATATCGCCGTCGCCATCATCTACTTCGTCCTGGTGCAGGCGTTCGGCCTGCTTTTCCAGGGTTTCTCGCGCATCTTCTTCCGCTGGAAGATCTAGGGAGGGCCGGGCGATGAACCTGCGCGAATTCGGCTTCGGTGAATTCAGCTTCCTGCTGTTCTCGGCCCGCTGGACCATCCTGCTGTCGCTGATCGCCTTTGCCGGCGGCGGCGCGCTCGGCCTCGTCGTCGCGGCGCTGCGCATCAGCGCGAGGCGGCCGGTGCGGATGCTGGCGGCGGGCTATATCCGCTTCTTCCAGAGCACGCCGATCCTGATCCAGCTGTTCATGGCCTATTACGGCACCGCCTTCATCGGCCTCAGCCCCGATCCCTGGACGGCGGCGGCGATCACCTTCTCGCTCAACGCCGCCGCCTTCTTCGGCGACATCTTCCGCGGTTCGATCGAGGCGATCCCGCGCGGCCAGTGGGAGGCGGCGAAGGCGCTCAGCCTGCGCCATCTGGCGACCCTGCGCCTCGTCATCCTGCCGCAGGCGCTGAAGCTGATGCTGCCGCCGACGGTCGGCTTCATGGTGCAGATCGTGAAAACCACCTCCGTCGCGTCGCTGATCGGCCTGACCGAACTCGCCCGCACGGCAACGATGATCAACACCGTCACCTTCGAGCCGATGCTGGTGTTCGGTTCGGTGGCGCTGATCTACTTTGCGCTCTGCTGGCCTATGTCGCTGATCGCGCGCCGCCTCGAACGGCGGCTCGAAGTGGAAGGACGCGGCCGCGCGGCGCTCGCCTGAGCGCTCAGGCGCTCTCGCGCTCGACGATCTCGAATTCCATCGGAACGATGCGCGGCAGCTCCGGCTCCCCCTTCAACCGGCGCAGCATCTGCTCGACGGCGCGCCGCCCCATCTGGTAGCGCGGGATCCGGAGCGTGGTGAGGCGCGGATAGAGCTCGGCCGCAAGGTCCATGTCGCCATAGCCGGCGATCGCCATCCGCCCGGGTATCTTCCAGCCGCGCCGGTGGCACTCCTGCACGGCGCCGATGGCGAGCGTGTCCGACGAACAGAACAGCACATCCAGTTCCGGATCGCGGGCCGACAAGGCGACGAGCGCCGCGGCGCCGCCCTGCGCGGTGATCGGCACCTCGATCTCCAGGCCGCCGGGATAGACATGGCCGTGATCGACCAGCGCCTGGCGATAGCCGATGCGGCGCTGCTGCAGGCGGTCATTGCCGTGCACCGGCGTCGAGGCGAAGCCGATGCGGCGATAGCCCTTGCCGATCAGATGGCGGGTCATGGCATAGGCGGTGTCGAAATTCGAGACGCCGACCGCCATGTCGATCGGCTCGTGGCCGCGAATCTCGCTGATCTCGACCACGGCCACCTCGCCGACGGCGAGCAGGTGGCGGGCGGAATCCGAGGTGACGAAGGCCTGCAGGATCAGTCCGGCCGGCTGCCAGCCGAGCAGCGCGCGGATCGCCTTCTCCTCGGCCTCGGGATCGAAGGCGCCCTGGATCAGCAGAAGCTGGTAGCCCGCCTCGTGGCAGGCGTCCGACATGCCCTGGACCTGCTCGGCGATGCCGGAATTGATCAGCGGCGGCACCATGGTGCCCAGCATGCGGCGGCGGCTCGGCGTCGACGACATGGCCGAGGCGATCTGGTTGCGGATGAAGCCCTCGCGCTCGATCACCGCCAGCACGCGGGCGCGCGTATCGGGCGACACCTTGTCGGGATCGGCCAGCGCCCGCGAAACGGTCATCGGCGCGACGCCGGCCCGGCGGGCGATTTCCTTCATGCTGATGCGCGGCTTGCTGGGATTGCGCCTGCTGGAATCCGCCATCGAAACTCGCTCCCCTCGCCGCCCGCAGACTCGGCACAAGTTCCGATCTTAAAGCGTTTTACGGCGTTTCGGAATCGGATGACTTAGCAATCGGCCGCGAAGGTCGGCGAGACGGCCATCGAGAGGCGTTGCCACCTCCCGATATCCCTGGACCGTCGATGGCGGGCCCGGCCAGGGCCGGCCCCGCCATTCGATATCAGGCGTTGGCGAAGCTCTGGCGGAACAGCAGGTTGAGCTCGGCGATCAGCGCGGCGCCGGGCTCGCCGGCCTGGAGCGCGACATTGATGCGCTTCGACGCCGCGTCCTGGAACGCCATGTAGCCATTGTGGCGCGGACGCAGCCAGGCGCCCTCCAGCGTCGGCCGGGTGTTCTCGTAGAAGCCGTGCGTCGGGGCGTTGACCTCCGGGGCCTCCCAGGCCGTGGCATGGCCGGGCTGGCCGCCATTCGACGCATAGGGACCGCGCTGCACGTCGGCGCTGGCGAGCCAGTAGGCGAGATCGATCGCGGCGTCACGGTTCTGCGAATAGGCGGAGACGGCGATGCCGGTGCCGCCGAGCGCCGAGCCGACCGGGCCGTTCGCACCCAGCACCGGCATGTCGGCGAAGGCGAGCCGATTGGGACGGAAGCCGTCGGTCGCGTAGCTGACATAGCCATAGAGCAGCGGCGCCACGGCGATTTCAGAGCCTTCCGCCGCCAGCTTCTCGAACACCTGGATCGGATCGCTGTCGAAATCGGCCATGCCGTTGGCGGCAAGGCTCTGCAGCAGCTCGTAGACGCGGACGCCGGTCGCCGGGTCGATCAGGTCGCCCTCGCCGCTGACGTCGCAGGGACGGCCGAGATTGGCGGCGAGCGAATAGAAGCTCATCAGCGAGTGCGGCGCGCGGAAGGGCACCAGCACCTTGCCGGCGCCGAGCGCCAGGACCTCGTCCCAGGTCGTCGGCGGCGTGTCGATCAGGTCGGGGCGATAGGCGAGCACCGGCGTCGCGGCATCGATCGGGAACGCCCACTGATGGCCCTGCCAGGTGTAGCTGCGATAGGACGCGCCGACGGAACCGGCGGCGAGCGCCTCGCGCTCGGCCTCGCGGCCGGCGACGTCGAGCGGCGCCAGGCAGCCTTCCTTGGTGATCTGGCCGACATGCGGATGATCGATGACGATCAGGTCATAGGCGCGCGCCAGCTCCTCGACCGGGAAGCTCTCGAAATCCTGCAGCGAGCGCTTGTCCCATTCGACCTGGACGCCCGTTTCCTTCAGATACAGCTCGGCGCAGGCGACGACCGGGTCGTAGCCGCGCGGATGGCTCCAGGTCATGCCCTTGAGCGTGATCGGCTTGGTCATATCTCTTCCCCCTCGAACCGGACCGGCGGCGTGGCGCGGGATCGCGGCTGGCATTGAAATGGCGGCCGGCGAACCGGCCCGTCTTCCTCAAATTCCTGCGGCGGCCTTC
>JAFKJZ010000618.1 GCA_017305815.1 Hyphomicrobiales bacterium | reverse complement strand
CAAGCTCTTCGCAATGACGGCGCTGATCATCTTCATTGTCGTCTTCGTCCTGATGGCGTTCATCGACTATCTCGAGCTCGCGCGCCGCGCCGCGCGCCGCGAGGGCTTCGACGCCTTCCTCTATCTCCTGGTGTCACTCGCCCGCGTGCCGAACGTCATCGAGCGCGCCCTGCCCTTCACAATCCTGTTCGCTGCGATCGCCGCCTTCGTCATGGCGAATCGCCAGCTCGAGCTGGTGGTCGCGCGCGCGGCGGGCGTCTCGGCCTGGCAGTTCCTGCTGCCGGCCGGCCTCGTCGCCGTGATGATCGGCGTGTTCGCGACGACGGTGTTCAACCCGATCTCGACCGACCTCAAGGCGCGCTCGATCCTGCTCGCCAACGAGCTGGCGCAGAACCGGGCCAAGCTGGAGGCGAAAAACAATCCGACGCCGACGCCGGAGCCAGCCGCCGAACCTCCGCCATCCATGCCGTCCGACGTGTCGTCGACTCCCGAATCATCCTCGTCCGACTGGACGATCTGGATGCGGCAGACGGGACGCGAGGGCTCTTCGATCATCGGCGCCAAGCAGAGCCTCAATCGCGGCCTTTCGCTCGTCGACGCGTCGGCTTTCGTGTTCAAGAGCAACGGCACGCTGGACCATCGGATCGACGCATCCACAGCTGATTTCGAGAGCGGCGACTGGGTGTTCCGCGACGCCACCGTGACCCGTCCGGGCAGCCGTCCCGCACCGGAGGCCGAGGTCCGCCTCCCAACGGATCTCAACGCCAACCAGGTCAGCCAAAGGCTGGCCGACCCTGAGACAGTTTCGTTCTGGTCCTTGCCGGAACTCATTGAAATATCGAGAAAATCGGCAGTTCCGAGTGATGCGTACGAAATGCAGTTCCAGTCCCTGCTGGCGCAGCCCCTGCTCTTCCTCGCCATGGTGTTCGTCGCCGCGACCGTGTCGCTCCGATTCTCCCGTTCAAGGGATCTCGGGCAGGTGATTTTGACTGGTGTCGCCGTAGGGTTCGTGCTTTATGTTGTCACGGAATTGGCGAGGGGTTTGGGGAGGAGCGGCGTCGTGTCACCGATGATTGCCGCTTGGACTCCAGCCGTCATCGCCAGCTTGTTGAGTATCACAGTGCTTCTGCATCGGGAGGACGGATGATGTTCGTTTCCGTTCCTCTCCGAGGGCGTAGCGTGATGTCTCGCGCTAGGCGCGGTCTCGGCGCCCTGCTGCTCGCGGCGACGATGGGGCTTGGCCTCGCGGCCGTCTCCGGCAGCGCCCATGCGCAATCCAAACCCGGCACGCTCGGCTTCGGCGCCGACAACCTGCCGCGTCCGGCCAAGGACGCGCAGATGGTGCTGGAGTCGGACCAGCTCGTCTACGACTACGACAAGTCCGCGGTGTCGGCCGTGGGCAAGGTCAAGATCTACTATGACGGCTATACGCTGGAAGCTGACCGGGTCACCTACGACCAGAAGAACAAGAAGATGCGCGCCGAAGGGCGCGTGAAGATCGTCGACCGGACCGGCGCCGTCATCACGGCAGACACGATCGACATCACCGACGATTTCGCCACCGGCTTCGTCAACGCGCTGCGGCTCGACACGCCGACGCAGACGCATTTCGCGGCCGAGAAGGCGTTGCGCGACCAGGGCAAGACCACCACCTTCTATCGCGGCGTCTACACCGCCTGCGAACCATGCCGCGAGAAGCCCGAAAAGGCGCCGATCTGGCAGGTGAAGGCGGCGCGCATCATCGTCGATCACAACGAGCACATCGTCTACTTCAAGCAGGCCTCGCTCGAATTCCTGGGCATGCCGATCGCCTATTTCCCGGCGTTCTCGGCGCCCGATCCGACGATCAAGCGCAAGAGCGGCTTCCTGTTCCCGTCTGCCGGCTACAAGAAGACCCTCGGCGCTTTCATCCAGACACCCTATTTCTGGGCGCTGGCTCCGAACTACGACCTGACGCTGGCTCCCGCCGTCTACACCAACCAGGGCTTCCTGATGGATGTGGAATGGCGCCATCGCCTTGAATACGGCCAGTATTCGCTGCGCATGGCCGGCATCAACCAGTTGAACCCGGACGACTTCTACGACGAAGGCACACGCAATTCCGGCGTCAAGGATTGGCGCGGCGGCGTGAAGACCGAAGGCGAGTTCTACCTGAATCGCTACTGGACCGTGGGCTGGGACGCAACGCTGCTCAGCGACCGCACCTTCAGCCGCGACTACAACCTTCTGTCGAACAACACCGACATCAACGTCTCGAACGTCCACCTGACGGGCATCAGCCAGCGCAACTATTTCGACGCGCGCGCGCTCTATTTCCAGGTGCTGACCAATGACGAGGACATCAAGTACGACCAGGGCCGGCAGGCGATCGTCCATCCGGTGATCGACCACAGCTACCTGTTCGATGATTCGATCCTGGGCGGCCAGCTCTCGATCAAGTCGAACCTGACCAGCCTGTCACGCGACGAGACCGACATCGTCAACAACAAGGGCGATGGCATCACGGTCGCCGAGGGCGTCACCAACGGCGTGCTCGATAACAACGCCCACATTCTCGGCCTCTCGGGCAACTACAACCGCGTCAGTTCGCAGGCGACGTGGGAACGCAGCATGATCGGCCCCATGGGCATGGTCTTCAAGCCGTTCGGCTATCTGCGCGGCGACGGCTACTACCTGAACCAGGACCAGATCATCGCCGGCCTGAACGATGACGGCACCTATTTCCGCGGCATGCCGGCGATGGGCCTGGAATGGCGCTGGCCGATCATGGCCGCCGGCCTTTCCTCGAGCTTCCTGTTCGAACCCGTTGCGCAGATGATCGTCCGCCCGAACGAGCCGATGGCCGGCGAGCTGCCGAACGAAGACGCGCAGAGCCTTGTATTCGACGATTCGAGCCTGTTCGACTGGGACAAGTTCTCCGGCTATGACCGCATCGAGGGCGGCACCCGCGCCAATATCGGCTTCCGCTACCTGGCGAGCGTCGGGCAGCTGGCTACGATCCAGGGCGTGGTCGGCCAGTCCTACCAGGTCGCCGGCGAGAACTCCTTCGCCGTCACCGACCTGACTTCGACCGGCGCCGTGTCGGGCCTCGAGGACACCGTCTCCGATTTCGTAGCCGGCATGACGCTGGACACGGGCTACGGCTACTTCCTGACGGCGCGCGGCCGCTTCGACCACGACAACCTCGACGTCAACCGCGCCGAGCTCACGGCGACCGGCAAGTTCGGCGACGTGACGGCGTCTGCGTCGTACCTGTTCCTGCGCGAGCAGCCGGCGATCGGCAACGATTCCCGCACGGATACGATCAGCGGCAAGGCATCCTGGCAGATGACCGAGACGTGGCGCGTGTTCGGTTCCGTCGCCTGGGACATCGAGGGCGACCAGCTCGCCTCCAGCGGCATCGGCATCGCCTATGACGACGAGTGCACGACCTTCTCGATCGCCTATAGCGAGATCCGCCAGGACTACACCGACCTGCAGACCTCGAAGCAGCTGATGGTGCGGCTCGAGCTCCGGACGCTCGGCGGAACGAAGCTCAAGAGCGACGTTGGCTCGCTCACGAGCAACAGCAGCTATTGATCTTCATGGTTTCGCCGGATTTGCAGGGTCTATCGCGTCGAAATCAACTCCTCCGTAGCGGCAGGATGATTCGACGCGCCGTGATGCTGGCGCATCCCCGCAGCTGACAGGACCCGGATTTTCGCCATGCGCAATCGACTGAACTCCACTCTTCTGCCGGCCATCGCGATCGCCCTCGGCCTGGCAAGCGCCAGTCTGCCGGCCACTGCCTTCGCGCAGGCGGCAGTCCGGGCGACGGTCAACGACCAGGCCATCACGTCCTATGACGTCAGCCAGCGCATCAAGCTGATGAAGCTGTTCCACCAGCCTTCGGGCGACAAGGCGGTGCTCGACGACATGATCGACGAGACCCTGCTCGACCAGGTGGCGAAGCGCCGTGGCATGAGCGTGCCGGATTCGGCGGTCGAAGAGCGCTTCAACGGCATCGCCAAGCAGGTCAAGCTGCCGCCGGCGCAGTTCGCCAAGGCGCTCAGCTCGCAGGGCGTGCAGGCCGATACGCTGCGCAAGTTCCTGCGCGCGCAGATGATGAGCGGCATGGTGATCAAGGCGCGCGCGCGCAGCATCAAGGTCAGCGAAGCCGACGTGCAGGCGCAGATCGAGAAGCAGGGCATCAACACCGAGAACGCGACGATCAAGGAGTTCAAGCTCCAGCAGATCGTGTTCGTCGTGCCCAAAGGCTCCTCGCCCGGTTTCGTCGGCCAGCGCCAGCGTGAGGCCGAGGCCTTCCGCAAGCGCTTCGCCGGCTGCGACGGCAGCCTGGCCCAGGCCAAGGCCATGAAGGGCGTCGTGGTGCTCAACATGGGCCGCCGCGACAGCGCGCAGGTCCAGGGTCCGCCGGCGTCCGCGCGGAGATCGAAGAGAAGCTGACCGCCGAGCAGGGCAAGAATCTCGGCAAGGATTTCATTGCCGAGCTCCGCAAGGATGCCAAGATCAATTACAAGTAAGGCGGTTCCGCGCATGGCGGAGCCTATCGAGTGAGACGACATGGTTGATTCCGCATCGTTCCGGCCGCTTGCACTGACCATGGGGGAGCCGGCCGGCATCGGTCCGGATGTGACCCTGGCGGTCTGGCGGGAACGGCGCGAGCGCAACCTGCCGCCTTTCTACGTTCTGGCCGATCCCGAGGCGCTGCGCAGCCGCGCGGCGCTGATGGGGCTGGACATCCCGATCGAGACCATCGACGCGCCGGAAGCGATTGACGCGTTCGATCGCGTGCTGCCGGTGGTGGCTCTCGAATCGCATGCCGTCGCTGCGCCGGGCGTTCCGGAACGAAGCGCCGCGCGCGGCGTCATCGAGGCGATCGCGCGGGCCGTTGGCGATGTCCGCGCCGGGCTCGCCTCGGCGCTCGTCACCAACCCGATCAACAAGAAGGCGCTGTTCGACGCCGGCTTCCAGCATCCGGGCCATACCGAGTTCCTCGGCATGCTGTCGGCGGCCTGGAGCGGCTCGCCCGCCCACCCGGTGATGATGCTCGCCGGCCCCGGCCTGCGCGCGGTGCCGGCCACTATCCATGTGCCGATCGCCTCCGTACCCAACCTGCTGACCGAAGAGATGCTGATCCGCACCGGCCGCACGATCGACCACGACATGCGCCGCCGCTTCGGCCTCGCCAATCCGCGCATCGCGGTCGCGGGCCTCAATCCGCATGCCGGCGAGGGCGGCGTCATGGGCACCGAGGACGACGCCGTCATCCGTCCGGCCGTCGCCGCGCTCCGCGCCGAGGGCATCGACGCCTTCGGGCCGCTGGCGCCCGACACCATGTTCCATGCCGAGGCGCGCGAGCGCTACGACGTCGCGCTCTGCATGTATCACGACCAGGCCCTGATCCCGACCAAGACCATCGCCTTCTCGGAGACGGTCAACGTCACGCTCGGCCTGCCCTTCGTGCGGACCTCGCCGGACCACGGCACCGCCTTCGACATCGCCGGCACCGGCAAGGCCGACATTTCGAGCCTCGCGGCGGCGCTGCGCCTCGCCGACGAGCTGGCGCGGCACGAGGCGGATTATCGCCGGCTCGAGACTGCGGGCGCCGCTTCGTGACCCTGGCGCAGGACGGGCTCCCTCCCCTTCGCGAGGTGATCGCGGCGCATGGCCTGCAGGCCATGAAGGCGCTAGGGCAGAACTTCCTGCTCGACCTGAACCTGACCGGCCGGATCGCCCGCGCCGCCGGGCCGCTCGCCGGCGTGACGGTGATCGA
Source organism: Hyphomicrobiales bacterium (assembly GCA_017305815.1). Taxonomy (GTDB): domain Bacteria; phylum Pseudomonadota; class Alphaproteobacteria; order Rhizobiales; family Kaistiaceae; genus Kaistia; species Kaistia nematophila. The sequence goes on along the minus strand of JAFKJZ010000618.1, from coordinate 2,204 downwards.
GGTCGGGCCCGGCCCCGGCGGCCTGACGCGGGCGCTGCTCGCCGAGGGCGCGGAGAAGGTCATCGCCATCGAGCGCGACCGCCGCTGCCTGGATGCGCTGGCAGAGATCGCCGCGCACTATCCCGGCCGCCTCGAAGTGATCGAGGGCGACGCGATGCAGGTCGACATGGCGAAGCTCGCCACCGGCCGCGTTCGCATCGCCGCCAACCTGCCCTACAATATCGGCACGCCGCTGCTGCTCGGCTGGCTGCAGAGCGAGCCGTGGCCGCCCTTCTACGAGAAGATGACGCTGATGTTCCAGCGCGAGGTGGCGGAACGAATCGTCGCAACGCCGGAAGACGACGCCTATGGACGCCTCGGCGTCATCTGCGGCTGGCGCGCCGAGGCGCGCATCCTCTTCGACATCTCGCCCAAGGCCTTCACGCCGCCGCCCAAGGTGGTGTCGTCGGTCGTCGAGGTCATCCCCCGCCAGGCGCCGCTCGCATGCAGCCGGACGAAGCTGGAGCGCGTCACCGCCGCCGCCTTCGGCCAGCGCCGCAAGATGCTGCGCCAGAGCCTGAAGAGCCTTGGCACCGATCCGCTGCCGCTGCTGGCCGCGGCCGGCATCGTCGAGACAGCCCGCGCCGAGGAGATCGACGTCGCCGGCTTCGTCCGCCTCGCCAACGCCCTGCCCTAGCGCGAGCGGCGCAGTCGGGTATTTGTCCGCACCCGGCGCCGGGACTCTCGAGAGTCAGCCGCGAGGCGGATCCCATCCATGTCTCGCACTAGGTTCCGACAGGCTGCAGCCCGGCGCTGAGAGCCGCACACGCCAGTGCCACCGTCTTCGGGATTGCGACGGCGCGACCGTCTTCGCGCCTAACCCCGCTTTCGTAGTTTTGAACCGAGCCCGGCGACAGGCCGAGGGCCTCGGCCGCCTGCCTCTGGGTCAAACCGAGTTGATCGCGCCAGGACCGGAACTCATCCGAGGTCATTTCGCATTCTCCAGCAATGGGGCAGTCAATCGCTTTGCCACACGCGGCCCAGGCCTTCCCCGTCCACCCGATCGCGCTTAGCCTTCAGGAGCAGTTTCCGGCCGCAAAGCCTGTGGATCCGATCCGGGTCTTCGTATTGACGGATCCCGCCGGCGCTTCGCGCGTCGGCGTGTCCAACCTGGCCCTAATCCGCGGTTTCGCAGTTCGTGGTCTTGCCGGCGATGGTGAGGGTCGCGCTGCTGCCCTTGATCCAGAACTCGATGTCGTCCTTGGTGTAACGGCCGCCATCGGCCGAGACGGCCTGCGGCAGCGCCACCTTCTTGCCGTCGGCGAACACCAGATCCGCCACGCCATGCGCCTGTTCCGGCGGGCTGAACGTCGCCGTCAGCTCCGTTCCATCCTCGCACTCATACTGAAAATCCTTGGCAGAGGCGGCCTGGAGCGCGAGGAAGCTGGAAGCGACACCAAGGACGATCGCAAGGCCCAAACGCGGGAAATACATGGTCGGCTCCAATCGACAGGATGTTTCGGCAATTGTCGCAGCCGCCAGGATCGAAGGCAATCGGGCAAGGGCCAAGGGAGAGCCGCGCGGACCGGACCCGTTCTTGCCGTCCGGCAACCCCTATGCCTGCTGCAACAGGTCGTCAACGAAGCCTTCCAGCCAGGTCGTGCGGGCGCGGCGCATGCGCTCGGCGTAGAGGATCGCCTGCGCCTTCTCCAGCGAGGTCTGGAGGTCCTTGTTGATCAGGACATAGTCGTAGTCGCGCCAGTGCTGGATCTCGGCCCTGGCGTTCGCCAGCCGCTTGGCGATCACGTCCGGCGCGTCCTCGGCCCGGCGGACGAGGCGCGACGCCAGCTCGGCCATGGTCGGCGGGAGGACAAAGATGCGGACGAGATCCTCCGGCATCGCCTTGGCCACCTGGTCGGCGCCCTGCCAGTCGATGTCGAACAGCACATCCTTGCCGGACGTCAGCCATTCCTCCACCGGCGCGCGCGGCGTGCCGTAGCAATTGCCGTGCACCTCGGCCCATTCCAGCAGTTCGCCGCGATCGCGCAGCTTGTTGAAGGTCGGCTGATCGATGAAGTGATAGTGGACGCCGTCGATCTCGCTCGGCCGGCGCGCGCGCGTCGTGACGGAGACGGAGAGGACGATGTCCTTGTCCTCCGCCATCAGGTGGCGCGCGATGGTGGACTTGCCCGCGCCGGACGGCGAGGAAAGCACCAGCATCAGGC
>JAFKJZ010000617.1 GCA_017305815.1 Hyphomicrobiales bacterium | reverse complement strand
GTCGCTGGCGCTCGTCACCGGCTCCGGCCCGAACGGCCGCATCGTCGCCGGCGACGTGCCGCTGACCCCGGTCGCCGTCCCGGCGCCGGTTATGGCTGCGGCACCGGCTCCCGCCGTCGTCGTGCCGGCTCCGGCGGCGGCGCCCGCTCCCGTCGTCGCGCCGGCGCGGGCGATCTCGGCCTTCGCCGCGGCGATCGAGCTCGCGCCGCTCGCCGAATTCATCGCCGCCTCCGGCTCGGAACTCTCGATCGACGCCTTCCTGGTCCGGGCGGCGGCGCGCAGCGCCGGCCAGCATGGATCGGCGATCCGCTGGATGAAGCCGGAAGGCGGCGCGGTGACGATCCCGCGCGCCGTCGCGCTGGCGCCAACGGAGATCGCAAGGCTGATCGGAGGCGAGGCGGAAGCCGCAGCGGCGGCGGACGCCGCCATGGTGGTGTCGCGGCTTGCCGTGAAGGGCGTCCGCCCGGTGGCGGGCGGCCTGCCGGCCGGAGTGGCGCTGCGCATCCTCGTGGTCGCAGGCGACGACGCCGCCACCGCCGAGGCGCTCATCGTGCATGACGCCGATGCGATCGCCGAGGACGAGGCCGCCGGCATCATCACCCGCTTCCGCGATCTGATCGAGACGCCGCTGCGCCTGCTGGTCTGAGATCGCCGCCTCCGGCAACGGATGGTTACCGCGACGCTAACAGAGGGGTTAACACGCGAACCGTGTTAACCCCTTCGTCGTTTCACATCATGTAGCCGGCCGTCCAGCCGCCATCGACGGCGAGGATCTGGCCGTTGATGTAGCCGGATTCCGGCGCGGAGAGGAAAAGCACCGCCTCGCCGATCTCCTCCGGCGTGCCGGGCCGGCCGAGCGGGATATGCTGCATGAACGCCTGCGTCTTGGCCTGGAACTGGCCGTTCGACCCATAGAACAGCGCCTTGGTGCCCTCGGTCATGATCGAACCCGGGGCGATCGCGTTGGCGACCACGCCCTTCGGCCCCAGCTCCAGCGCCATCGAGCGGGTCAGGTGGATGATGCCGGCCTTGGCCGCCACGAACGGGCTCTGCAACCGCATCGCGGCGAGGCCAACCACCGAGGCGATATTGACGACCCGCCCGCCCCGGCCGGCCGCCAGCATCGGCGCCAGCGCGCGCCGGGTCATGAAGAACAGGCCGTCGAGATCGATGCCGACGATGCGGTGCCATTCCTCGATCGGGAACGCGTCGACATCGACGCGGTGGGCGTGGGTGTTGACGCCGGCATTGTTGACCAGGATGTCGAGCCGGCCATAGGCGGCGACCGTCGCGGCAACGGCCCGGTCGATCGATTCCGGATCGCGGATGTCGACCGCCACGGCCAGCGCGTCGGGCAGGGTCGCCGCCACTTGGCGCGCGCCTTCCTCGTTGATGTCGGCGACGACGATCGACGCGCCATTCGCCGCCAGCCGGCCGACGATGCCGCGGCCGATGCCGCCGGCGGCGCCCGTGACAAAGGCGACCTTCCCCGTTAGATCGCTACGCATGCACCCCTGCCCTCCCCGGCATTCGTCCGAACCGGTCGGACTTCATTTATCTATTATGATACTATAATCTATTGTGGAGAGCGGCAACCGTTTGCCCTGCGATACCGCCGCGATCGGCGATTGGTGCGAGGTCGGAAAAGCCGCTATTTTGGCGGCCAAACAAAAGCGATTCTGAGGAATGAGCAGGTTGAAAGCACGCAAGATGGAGCAAGCCGTCGACAGCGCACCCGATTCCGCCGGCACCGCCTCGCTCGAGAGCTTCCAGCCGCGCGCCCTCTCCCGCGACGACGGCCCGCTCTATCGCCAGCTCGTGACGATCCTGCGCGAGCCGATCGCCAACGGCACGCTGGTGCCCGGAACCTCGCTGCCGCGCGAGGCCGACATCGCCGAGCAGTTTGGCGTCAGCCTGATCACCGTGCGCCAGGCCCTGCGCGACCTCGAGAATGACGGCCTGATCAAGAAGCGCGCCGCCAAGCCGGCCGTCGTCTCGACGCCGGAATTGCCGGCCAAGCCGAGCTTCGCGTTCCGCAGCTTCGCCCAGATCGCCGAATCGACCAAGGACCGGGTGCTGACGATTCACTCCTACCGCAAGGAGCGCTCCGCCGCGGCGAGCGCCGCCTTCGGCCTGAAGCCGGACGAGACCTGCCACTGCCTGCGCGCGACGCTGCATCAAAAGGATGTGCCCGCCTGCCAGACGACCTTCTATTTTCCGCCGGCGATCGGCGCCCGGCTGAAGCGGACGGATTTCGACGATGTCGTCGTCTTCCGCGCCGTCCAGCGCCATCTCGGCATCCAGCTTTCCAGCGCACGGATCACGGTTCGCGCCGATGTCGCCGACGACGTGCTGGCAGAAACGCTCGACTACAAGGTCGGCGGTCCGATCCTGATCATGGAAATGCTGTACTTCTCGGCCTCCGGCGAGCCGGTCGAACTGACCATCAACAAGAACCGCGCCGATCTCTTCAGCCTTTCCTACGATGCGCCGAACGACATGATCTGACGGCGGTCCGCCGTCTGGACAACCACAAGAGATTATAATAGCATATCTTTATTCGCCGCACGGAGGAGATGCGGCGGACCGTCGGTCCCTTGCAAGGCCGACAGCTTATGGTAGCGTTATCATGACGGATGCCGCCTGTCGGAAGAAGCATCCGCGCGCATGCTCGAAAGCATTCCTTGAGGGAGGAAACACCGTGAAGCGCACTGCCGCCGCACTCGCCGCCTTGTCGGCGATCGTTCTGACGTCGGGTCTCGTTCCGCAGGCCAAGGCCGAGGAAAAGAAGCCCTACAAGATCTATCTCTCCAACAATTTCGTCGGCAATGACTGGCGCCAGCAGATGCTGCGCATCGCCGACACCGTCGTGAAGAAGGCGCCGCTGGCCGGTCGCGTCGACCTGAAGGTCGAGAACGTCGAGACCACCACCCAGGCGCAGATCAACTCGCTCAACAACATCATCCGCACCAAGCCGGATGCGATCCTGATCGACGTCGGCTCGCCGACCGCGTTGAACCCGACGATCGAAAAGGCCTGCGCCGCGGGTATCCTGGTCATCACCTTCGACCAGGTCGCTACCGCCGACTGCGCCTACAAGGTGGAATCGGACTGGAGCATGCTGCCGGCCGTCCAGGCCGAGTGGATCGCCGAGAAGATCGGCGGCAAGGGCAAGGTGTTCGTCGATCGCGGCCTCGCAGGCGCGCCGATCTCCGAACAGCTGCAGTCCGGCTTCGAGAAGGTGCTGAAGAACTATCCCGGCATCGAGATCGTCGGCTACTTCAACGGCAACTACGCGCTCGGACCGGAGCAGGAAGGCGTCGCCTCGCTGCTCGCCGCCCACCCGCAGGTCGACGCCATCCTGACCCAGGGCTATGGCTCGGGCGCCATCAAGGCGCTGCAGGATGCCGGCCGTCCGCTCGTCCCGGTCGCCGGCGGCGGCTACAACACCGCCTCGCTCGTCTGCGCCCAGACCGAAGGCGCCCAGTGCATCCTGGAGACCAACCCGGCCTATCTCTCCGCCGAGGCGCTGAAGCTCGCGGTCGACATCCTCGACGGCAAGGAAGCCAAGGAGAAGCACGTCTTCGTCTACGGCCCCTTCCTGTCGACCGATCCGCAGCCGTCGAAGCTCTATCCGGAAGTCAAAATGCAGAAAATCGAGGTCGGCACCAACGCCTTCCCGGATCTGGCCCCCGGCCTGTCGCTGCCGATCACGCCCGACTGGGTCGAGATCACGCCGCAGGAAGCTGCTGGCTCGTAAGGCTGGAACGTTTCCGGCAGGGCGAGGGACCCTCTCGCCCCCGCCCTCTCCCGCACGCGGGAGAGGGAGCAGACCGAGCTTGCCTTGCAGTCCTCGCCGCTTGCGGGAGAGGATTGGCTGAGGAGCTTGCTTGGCGCTCTCTGAACCAGGACGCGCCTCGTCCAGAAATTCCAGACTGAAGGTCCGGCCGCCCATGACCGAACTTCTGACTGCCGCCGCCATTCACAAGCGCTATGGCGGCATCACGGCGCTCAGCCGCGCCGACTTTTCCGCGCGCGCCGGCGAAGTCCACGCGCTGCTCGGCGAGAACGGCGCCGGCAAGAGCACCTTCATCCAGATTCTCGCCGGAGCGGTACGTCCCGATGGTGGCGCGGTGACGCTGGGAGGCATCCCCTATCGCCCGCGCAATCCGCAAGAAGCGCAGCAATCCGGCATCTCGCCGGTCTTCCAGGAGCTCTCGCTCGTCCCCGACCTGACGGTCGAGGAGAACATCTGGTTCCGGCGCGAGCCGCTTTCGGCCGTTCGCACGGTCCGGGCGCGCGCTATGCGCGAAGCGACGCTGGCGCTGTTCGCCCGCCATCATTTCCCCGCCATCCGCCCCGACCAGGAACTGCGCCGGCTGACGCTCGCCGAACGCCAGGTGATCGAGATCGCCAAGGCGCTGTCGCGCGATCCGAAGGTGCTCATCCTCGACGAGGCGACCTCCGCGCTGGGTCCGCAGGAGACGGAATGGCTGCTCGGCCTCGCCAGAGGCCTCGC
>JAFKJZ010000616.1 GCA_017305815.1 Hyphomicrobiales bacterium | reverse complement strand
CGGCGGCATCACGATCTTGCGGGCCGTCACCAGGCCCAGTTGGCGCCGATCTTGCCGGTGCCGCCGACATAGTCGTCGCCGAAGCGGAGATCCGCCTTGGCGAAGCCCGTCCATCCGCTCTTGGAGGAGAAGATGTTGATGCCCGCGCCGACCTCGCCGAACACGTCCGGCGCATTGTCGTCGACGACGAGGCCCGGTCCGCTGTCGAGGAAGACGGAGTGGTCGCTGAGCAGATCGCCGACGATGCCGACGCTGAGGTAGGGATCGTACTTGACCCCGTCCTTCAGCACCGTGCCGCCGAAGCGGGCGCCGAGCTTGCCCTCGAGGCCGTCGCCATTGTCGAAATTGACCTGCGTGCCGGACAGGTTGACGTCGTCGATCTTCGTATTGGCATAGGCGAGGCTGGCGTTCGGCTCGATGAACATGCCGGTAGAGGTCATGAAGCGATAGCCCGACTCGACGCGGACGCCGATGGTGGTGGCGTCGGTCCCGGCATCGACGCCCGCGACATTATAATCGGCGTTCAGGAAGTCGCCCTTGACCAGGCCGTCGACATAAAGGCCGCCCTTGACCCAGCTCGCATAGACGCCGACCTGCGGGCCGGAGAACCTGACGCTGTCGCCATTGTCGAAATTGGCCTTGCTCGTCACGTAGCCGCCGAGCACGCCGGCGACCAGAACGCCATCGGCCACCGTACCCTCGAACTCATGGTCGAAGCCGGCCTGGAAGCCCCAGAGCGTCTGGTTGTAGCCGGTGCCGATCTTCACCGACTGGTCGGCGAACGGGGTGATGGTGGTCTCCGTGCTGCGGTCGGCGCCATTGCCGATCAGGCGGCCCCACAGGCCCGACTTCTTGGTCGGATCGGTCGTGCTCTGCTGCGCGCTGGTGCGCAGGTCGCCGGCGCGGTCGATCCAGCTCTCCGAAGTCGTGTTCCAGATGCCCTGGGCGATGCCGCCGAACTCGGAGAGGTTGTAGGCGCTGGCATTGGCGTAGCTGGCGAGCACGAAGCAATCATTGCCGCCGCAGGCCGTGTCGCCGTCACTGTCCAGGAACATGTCATAGTTCCAGAGACCCTTGGAGATCGGGCCGCCGGCGAGCACGAAGTCGCCGGCATTGGCCGAACCGGGATTCAGGACGTCGACGACGCCGATGCCGGTCGGGTTGTAGATGCCGGGACCCGTATAGAGGTCATTGACGCCGACATAGGTGACGCCGCCGCCAGAGATCGAGCCGATCTTTAGCGTGTCGCTGACGGACCCCGCCGGGCCGACTTCGGCATCAACATAGAGCCAGGCCGTGCCGGTGTTGTTGTAGTCGGCTGACGACATGTCGACGACATCATTGGCCAGGCTGTTCGGGTACTGCATGACGATGCCGCCGCCCGTGGCGATGAAGGTCTCCAGCCCCGGCGTCGTCGTCAGGCCCTGCGAGAAGAACAGCCCGGTATTGGTGAAGACATCGACGCCGCCGCCGAAATCGAACGTCGTGTCGCCATCCTCGCCCGCGACGATAGCGCCGGTGTTCTCAAGGAGGTTGTCGCCCGAGCCAAAGGTGTTGAGGCCGCTCGTGTGCCAGCTCTCGAAGCTGGAGTTGTGGAACGCGTTGTTGGCGTCGTTGAGCGCGAGCGTGCCGTAGATCTGGCCGCTGTTGTAGATCGTCAGGCTGCCCGTGCCGCCGGTATTGTCGATCACCAGCTTGCTGGTCAGGCCGCCCGTGTTGATATCGCCGTTGTAGTCGTTCCAGAGTTCGGCATTGCCGGCGCCGGCGCGGACCAGATATTCGGTCTGGCCGGTGCTGATGTCGCCATCATTGTAGAGGCTGATCTTGAGGCCCGTCGCCACGACGCCGTTGCCGGCGCCGGTGATATCGGCCGAACGGGTGGTGGAGACACGAACCTCGCCGGTGCCATTGCTTGTCGCGCGGATGCCGGCACTGTTGGCGCCGGTCGTCTCGATGTCGCCGCGCGCCACGATCGCCGTCGTCCCGGCGCTGCCGGCATTGGTGATCAGGGCCGAGATGCCGTCGCCGGCCGTGTTGATCTCGCTGCTGCGCCAGGTATCGACATTGATGTTGCCGGTGCCGCCAAGCGACGTGGCGGAGATGCCCGTGCCCAGCGCGGCCGTGGTGGTGATGTCGCCGGCGACGCTGACCGAGATGGTGCCGGAGCCGAGCGAACTGGCGGCGACGCCGGTCAGGTCCGTCGTGATGTCCGACTGGCGATGGACGGTCACGTCGACATTGCCGCTGCCGAGCGCGCTCGCGACGATGCCCGTCAGGCCGTCCGTGATGTCGCCACGGGTCTCGACCGTGGCCGTGCCGTTGGTCACCGTCGCCGCGATGCCGACGCCGAGCGGGCCGGTCGCCTCGATCGTGCTGCCGCGATGGGTCGTGATGTCGACGGAACCCGAGCCGGTCGACGTGCCGACGACGCCGAACAGCCCGGCGGAGACCGCGGAACCGCGGCCGATGTCGATGTCGACGGCGCCGCCATTGGAATCGCCGTGCACCGCCGTGCCGAGCGCCGAGACCGAGCTGTCGCGCCCGGTCGAGATGTCGACGATGCCCGCCCCGCTCGCGCTCGCCCTGACGCCGTACAGGCCGCCCGAGACCGTGGCCTCGCGGCCGACATCGATCTCGACCGTGCCGGTCTTCGACTGCCCGCTGATGGCCGTGCCGATCGCCGACGAGCTCGCGGCGCTGCCGCGACCGGTCTCGATGAAGACGCTGCCCGTGCCCGTCGCTTCACCCGAAATGCCGGCGAGGCCGCCGGCCGTGATCGAGCCGTCGCCGGTCTCGATGTCGACATTGCCGTTCACCGTCTCGCCGCGGATGGCGGTGCCGAGAAGGGCCGAGGTCGCCGTGACGGTGCGCCCCTCGGCCGTGGTGATCGTGACGTTGCCCGTGCCGGCCGCATCGCCGCGGATGCCGCCGAGCGTGCCGGATACGGAACCGTTTTCCGTCACGTTGACGATGACGCTGCCGTTGCCGCCGCTGGCGCGCGCGTCGATGCCATAGCCGAGCGGAACGCCCAATGCCGAGTAGGTGCTGGTGACCGAGCCGTCGGCATTGACCATGATGCCGGCGCCGCCGGTCGCCCGCAGCTTGATGCCGGAGCCCGTCGTGGCGGACACGGAGGTGCCCTGCCCGGTCGAGACACTGATCGGTGCGTTCGAACCCGAGGTGCGGACCTGGATGCCGTCATGGAAACCGAGCGTGCCGCCGCCGCCGGTGATCGAGCCGGAATTGTGCAGGATCGTGACGGCGGCATTGGTGCCGGCCGTGTTGATGTCGACCGCCGCGTCGCCGTTGAAGCTCTTGCCGTTGGTGATCGAGACGGGAGGCGCGCTCGGCACGGCGTTGGTCTGGAATTCGACCGTGCCGCCGGCGTTGCTGCTATTGGTGATCTTGACGCCCTGCTGCACCTGCGTGCCGTTCAGCACCAGCGTGAAGGCATCCGTCTGGCTGCCGTTCTGGCTATAGGTGATGCCCGAATTCTGGGCGGTCTGGTTGCCGCAGCTGACGATGTCGCCACTGCCATTGGTGCCGTTCACGACAGAGCCGCACTCGTTCGCCGCCATGGCGCTCGTCGGCAGCAGCACCCCGACCGCCGGAACGCCGAAGACGGCCAGGCTCAACGTCGCCAGGCTTGTGGTGGCCCGAAGCCGCCTCAGCCGCCTCGCCGGCGCAGCCCCGCCGGCCTGAACTGCAGAATTCTCGATCGGCATACCTGCCACTCCCCCGCATCACGCGCCGCGACACGGGTCCTCGCCCGCGTGCCGGCCAGCCGCCGGACCACCGCCACGACATGCCCAGGCCGCGGAGGAAAATCCGATCTCATGGCTGAGATACGAGATGGAAAGCCGCCGGCTTGTCCAGACGGCGCAACTCAGAGGTTGTCTTTCGCAACCTGGGGGAGTCCCCTGCGGTTAACCATGAGGTCGGTCCCGACCCCGTCTGTCCCACCGGCAGGAATAGTTCGGATTTTGAACCTTTTGTCATATTGATGATTTATAAGGGATACGAATTACTTAACGGCACGCAATGCCCAATCGTTAATCAGGCCGGCGACTGTCTTTGCACAAGAATCATGCGGCCTGTTGCCCATGGGACACAGGATTCCGGGCGCCGAGCGCCGGCGAATCAGCAGCGCACGCCATCGGGCGCTTCGCCCCTCCCCTCCGGACAGGGCGGGAGTCGACAGCTCCAGCGTTTCATGGGATCAAGCCGCGCCTATTCAAGGAGAACGGCGGAATGGACACCAACACCAAGGCTCTGATCGACGAGATCAATCACGCCATGCGCAACATCGATGCCGGCATGACCGCGATCATGGCCTTCGTCGCCTCGATCCCGGGCGCCAAGGACGTCGACATCGAAGCGGTCAAGGAACGGCTCAACGTGCCGAGCAATTTCAAGGCCGGCACCCGCCAGCCGCCGCCGAACCTCGTCGTTGCCGAAGTGCTCGACCGCCTGAAGCGGATGGCCGACAAGTAAGCGCGCCCGCGCCGGACCATCCGGCGCGCG
>JAFKJZ010000615.1 GCA_017305815.1 Hyphomicrobiales bacterium | reverse complement strand
TCGTCCAGCGAATCCCAGTTGACGCCGGCGAGACCCTCCAGGGGGAAGCGGTCGAGATAGAGCTGGCCCTCGACGCCGACCTTCGCCTGCGAGACTCCCTGTTCGTAGCTATCGCCGTCCTGATACGAGCCGTTGCCATAGAGGTAGCTGGCATAGGCGCCGACCGCTCCCTTTTCGGGATCGCGCGTGAACAGATGCACGGCGGAGCCGGCAAAGCCGTTCTCCTGCGAAATGCCGCCCAGCGCATCGAGCTGGACCCCTCCGCGCTCGCCGAGCGGTATGGCCAGCGACCCCTCCGTATAGCCATAGCCTTCGTAGCGGCCATTGCCGCCGCCACCGCCGATGCGGAAGTTGGGAGCTGCCACCGCGAGGCGGCTGGGCGGCGCCTCGCCGCCATAGTCCACCATCATCCGGCTTCCGGCCGCCTGTGCGGAGATCTGCCCCTGAATGGCGGTCGATGCAGACCGGACCTCGGCGAGCTCGGCCTGGGCCCTGGCCGTTTCGGCGCGGGCCGCCATCAGTTCACCCTCCAGGCGACGCTGACCCTGCTGGAGGTCCAGGATCATCCTGTAAAGCTGGTCATTGCTGGGCGTCCGAGCCATCGCGCTGGCTGGACTGCTCCACATAGCCTTGACCTTCAGCGAGGTCTGCGGCTCGGGCGAGCCCACTGCCGAAGACGGCGGTAAGGGCAAGAACCGAGCAACTTATAAGCAGTCTATTCCGATCTGGTTTCATTCCATTATCCCCCGGGGCTGAATAGAACTCAGGGTTTTCGCCGCATGTTCAATCCACGCTAACTCCGCCGGCCCTCAATCCTGCCCAGATCGGTCCCGCGATACGCGCCAGCCAGATTGGAATTGATGTCGGTTTGATCGAAACCGTTAACGATCTCCTGCGTAATGGCTCGTTTGATTTGCGACAATTTCAGAGACTGTCAGTTACTGACACTTGCTTTCACTTGATGAGAATTTGCGCAACAACGCCCTAAATTCGCTCTGTCTAGGCAAACGAAGAACTTGATTGCCGACACCGAAGAAGAGAACTCTGTTTAGTGAAAGCGGATGGCTGGGGAGCATGAGACGGTGAAATGGGGCTATGGCTGATTGATGGACCCTTGGCACCGCCGGCGTCTGCCCAAACGGGGCCTGACCCATTTGCGCAGCCAAGAGAACAGGCGTTTCAGACAATCGGCCCTAGACCCAAGCCCGGCCGGCCCACAGCGGTATCTGGCACCTCGCAATCCATGGGCGCGGAAAGGATGAGAGCCTATCCATGACAAGCACGAGGCCGGATCAAGCCGCTTCGGGCCAGAGCATTCCTACTGCGGGGGAAGAGAGCCCGGCTCAGCCACGACGCAATCGGAAGATGCTGCCGCTCGTTCACCGACTAACGTTGAGTGCAGCCCTGACCTGGCTGGTACTGGTGGCCGTCGCGGGTTTGTGGATGTCGCAGCGCACGATGACGGCTCAGCTTGGCAGCCTGACCGCCAGCGCCGAATACGAGGCCATCACCACCGCACGCGTGATGGACCGGCTGTTCACCGAAATGGTCAGCGTCTCGAACATGGTGGCGAGCCAGGGTCAGGTGATCGAACTCGCGACCCGCTACCGCACCGATCTACCCGGCGCTGCCGAACTGACACGCCAGCAGCGGGCTGCCCAGTTCACCCGCGACCCGCTGGTTCGGCAGGTCGGCGACTTCATGAATGCGCTGGCAGGCGATCTTCGCTATGCCCGCATCTACATGAACAACATGTCCGACGACACGGTGACGGCCAGCAACTGGGCCGAACCGGAGAGCATCGTCGGCATGATCTACACCGGTCGCCCTTACCTCATGGACGCGCTGCGTTACGGCAAGGGCGCATCGTTCGGCATTGCCCGCATCAACAAGACCCCATCCTATTTCGTGGCCAGCCGCGTCGACGACGCAAACGGTATTCCGCTGGGCTCGGTCACTGTGAAATTCGACGCACCCGACGTAGCCCACTACCTCACGGGACGACACATTGCTCTGGTCGTAAACCGCCAAGGGCGCGTCATCACCACCACATCCGAACCCTTCATGCTGCGCAACGTGGCGGCGTTGCTGCCGCCCGACAGCATCGAGCCCCCCGACGGCGGGGAGGAACTGGGCGAGCCGATGGCCATACGCGCGCTGGCCGACGCGGGCCAGGGGGACCAATGGTCGATCGAAGGCAACCCTTATCTTCTGCGCAGCCAGCCCCTGACCAATACGCCATATCAATTGCTGATTCTGGCCGCGCTGGACGAACTGGCCCCCATGCGCACGCAGCATCTCGTGACCACGGGACTGGTGGCGGGCTTCGGCCTCGCCCTCATCCTTTTGTGTGGCCGTATTGCTGCACAGTTGGGCGAGCGCCGTGCGCGCGCGGAACAGGATCGCGTCCTGGCGATCTCCCAGGCGGCAGAACGCGACCTGACGATCAAGGTACGCGAGCGAACATCGGAGCTGTCGGACGCGAACGCATCGCTCAAGGAAGAAGTGGATCGGCGTCACGTCCTGGAAACCAGGCTCCGGCAATCCCTGGACTCCGTCAACGAAGCGCTTTCCCAGCAGCGGGACTTCCTGGCGGTCGTCTCGCACGAGTTTCGCGGCCCCCTCGCCGTCATTGCAGCAGCCGCCGACAACCTGTCGCTTTCCGCGCCCGAAGGCGCCGATGACGTCAAGACCCGAAGCTCGAGGATCCGACAGACCGTCAAGCGAATGACCCTGCTGATCGAAAACGTCCTGGCCGGCGACCGGCTTGACGCCGCGGAGACGCCCAACGCGATCGTCGAGACATTCGATATCAACGAGATCCTGCGGATCGCGCAGACGGGACTGGATGACGATGCCGCCGGTCGGGTCAGCTTCTTTGCTGGCGAGCCAGCCCTGGTGAACGGCGACCGCTACCTGCTCGAAATCGCGCTGCAGAACCTTGTCCAGAATGCGCTCAAATATTCGACGCCTCCCAGCCCGGTGATAGTTCGCCTGTCGACCGAGAGCGGCTTCGTGCTGGTGAGCGTGACAGATCAGGGCATGGGCGTCCTGCCGGAGCACCGCGAATTCATATTCCTGAAGTACTACCGAGCCGCCGGCCACCGGACCAAGGGCTCCGGCCTGGGACTCTACATATCGAGGGAAATCGCGCGGCAGCACGGCGGAGAATTGGCGCTGACCGCCAGCGACGGAAGCGGATCGACATTCTGCCTGTCCCTGCCGCTCGCTCCCCGGCCTTCCGGAGACACATAGGTCGAGCGTACCCGCCTTCGAAACAGGACGGCTAAATCGAAACTATGTATGCGACCAGACGCACAAATTTGCATGACATCGCCACGTCAGAAGATGACAGGAAATGTAACAAAGCGACAGTTACGTATATCTCGATAGCGAAGGTCTCATCGACTTCGCGACATCGAAGCCCGGCCGCGAGATGAAGATCGACACGACGCTCTATCCGCTCATCTCGGCCGAGATCGCCAGGGTGAAGCCGGCGGACCGCATCGGGCCGATGATCATCGACGAACGCTCAGGGCTGCCCTACTCCGAAAAGGAGTACAGCAAGCGCTGGCGCAAGATCGCGACGGCGGCCGGCGTGCCAAAGGAAGTCTGGAACAGGGACAGCCGCGCAGGCGGCATCACCGAAGGACGGGATGCGGGCGCGGCCGTGGAAGATGTGTCGAAGCATGCCGCCCATACCGACGCGACCGTCACGTCGCGCGTCTACGATCGCGGCGAACTGGAAGCCTCACGCCGCGTCGCGACGAAGAGAAAGGAGCACCGGGAACGCGTGGGGAACGTGTAATGGGGAACGCGTGGGGAACGCGTTACAGGAAACTTCGGCTAAGTCATTGAAAAGATGGCGCGCCCGAAGAGATTCGAACTCCTGACCCCCAGATTCGTAGTCTGGTGCTCTATCCAGCTGAGCTACGGGCGCCTGTCGATTTGCACCACCCTGAAGCAACACTCCCGGGCGCCGCGCCGACCCTCAGGTCGTCGACGAGGGGATTGCTACAGCCTCACTTCGCCGATTGCAAGCGCCGAGTTGGACGAGGCTGTGGAGAATTTTCTATCCCACCTAAAAACCCGAGGCAGTACCGCGCGGCGCGGGCGGCTTTGCCCGAGCTGCGTCGTCCGCCGGAAGCCGCGCTAGCCGACGCGGGCGCGCGCGGCGAGATCGAAGTCGATCGGCCGGTCCGGCAGCGTGATCTCGAAGGCCGCGCCCGGCGCGCTCTGGTCGACCAGGGCGATGGTGCCGCCATGGGCGCGCACGATCTCGGCCGCGATGGCGAGGCCGAGGCCGGCGCCGCCGGGGCGGACGCCGCCCTGGAAGGCCTGGAACAGATGCTGGCGCGCCTTGGCCGAGACGCCGGGGCCGGTATCGCAGATGCGGATGACGACGACGCCGCCCTCGCGCCGCCCCTCGACGAACAGGCGGCGCACGACGGCCGGGTCGGCCTCGCCGTCCATCGCCTGCACGGCGTTGCGGCAGAGATTGAGCAGGACGCGGAACAGCTGGTCCGGGTCGGCGTCCACCTCGAAGCCCGCCTCGATCCGGCTGTCGAAGACGATGGTCGCGTGATGGTCGAGCCCGAGCACGTCGGCGACCTCGCGACATATCCGGCCGAGATCGACGAGGCGGCGCTGCGGCTCGCGCTCGCGCGCCCGGCCATAGGCGAGCGTCGTCTGGCAATAGTCGATGGCGCGGCCGAGCGTGGCGATCAGCTTCGGCGCGAAGCGCTGCACCGCCGGGTCCGGCAAGGCCGCGATGCGATCGGAAAAGAGCTGCGCCGAGGCGAGCAGGTTGCGCAGGTCGTGGTTGACCTTGGACACGGCGAGACCGAGATCGGCGAGATGTCGCTTCTGCGCCAGCGATTCGGTCAGGTGGTTCTGCATGGCGGCGAGCTTGTCCTCGGCGATGCCGATCTCGTCGGAGCGGCCGCTCGGCTCGATGATGCGGGACTTGTCCTCCGGATCCTCCGAATAGCGCACCATGGCCTGCGCCAGCTGGCGCATCGGCCGGATCAGCAGGCGCTGCAGGCTGATATAGATCAGCACGGCCGTGAGGATCGAGATCACCGCCGACAGGATCAGGATATTGGCGGCGAAACTCATCATCGCCGCCCGCAGCGACCGGTCGCTGATCA
>JAFKJZ010000614.1 GCA_017305815.1 Hyphomicrobiales bacterium | reverse complement strand
TGCGACCCGCCGCAAGGGCGATTCGTCGGAGAACCTGATCGGTCTCCTCGAGACCCGTCTGGACGCGATCGTGTATCGTGCCAAGTTCGTCCCGACCGTGTTCGCCGCGCGCCAGTTCATCTCGCACGGCCACATCAAGGTCAACGGCCGCCGCGTCAACATTCCGTCCTACCAGGCGAAGGTTGGCGATGTGATCGAGGTCAAGGAAGCTTCGCGTCAGCTGACGATCGTCCTCGAGGCGACCCAGCTCGCCGAGCGTGACGTTCCCGACTACATCGAAGTCGACCATCACAAGATGACCGCCAAGTTCGCGCGCATCCCGGCTCTCGCCGACGTGCCGTACCCGGTCCAGATGGAACCGAACCTCGTCGTCGAATTCTATTCGCGCTGATCCGTCGGCACGATCGAGTTCTGGAAAAGGCCGCCTCCGGGCGGCCTTTTCTTTTTTGCTTCGCTTGCGGGCATTTCGGAGCTTCGGATTGCCGATGCGGCGGCGTATCAAGGACGTTTCCGGCGAAGGGGAGGCGGCATGACCGAAATCGCCATCGACAAGCGGCGCACCACCGATCTCGTCGGCCTCGCCGCCATCGCCACGACGATCATCGGCTGGGCCTCGGCCTTCGCTGCCATCCGGGTTGGCCTGACGGCGCTGACGCCGGTCGAACTCGCCGCTGCCCGCTATCTTTCCGCCGCCGTCCCTGCCGGCCTCTATCTGCTGGTCGCCCGGCCGCCGCTGCCCTCGCGCAAGGACTTCGTGCGGCTGCTGGTGATCGGTGTGCTCTTCATCTCTGCCTATGCCGTGCTGCTCAACACCGGCGAGCAGACGATTCCCGCGGGCCCCGCTTCGTTCATCATCCAGATCAACCCGATCATCGTCGCGCTGATTGCGGTGCCGCTGCTCGGCGAGCGGTTCGGGCTCGGCGGCTGGCTCGGCACGCTGGTGTCGTTTCTCGGCGTCGGGCTGATCGCCTATGGCAGCGGCGACGGCTTCGGGCTCAATATCGGCGCGCTGCTGATCCTCGGCGCCGCGTTCTGCACCTCGATCTCGACCATCCTGCAGAAGCCGCTGCTCGGGCGCATGCCGGCGCTCGCCGTCACCGCCTGGGTGCTGCTTCTTGGTAGCCTTCCGTTAACCCTGGCGATCCCCGATACGCTCGCCGCGCTGAAACAGTCGCCGCCCGCCGTCATCTGGTCCATCGCCTATCTCGTCGTGCTGCCGACGGTGATCGGCTACCTGACCTGGGCGATCGCGCTGAAGCGCTTCCCGGCGTCGCGGGCCTCCAACTTCCTCTATTGCATCGCGCCGACGGCGACGCTGATCGGCTATCTCTGGCTCGGCGAGGTGCCGTCGCCGCTCGGCCTGCTCGGCGGAGCCATGGCGATCGGCGGCGTGCTGATCGTCAATCTGACCCGCCGGCGATAGGGTCGCGGGCGTTTGGGCTTGCCGGGCGGCGCGGGACGCGGCATCAAGGCGCGAACGCCGGAACCAAGACCATGACCGAACTGCTCGACATCGCCCGCCGCATCGCGGCCTCGGACCCGCTGGAGGCGGAGGGCGGCGACGCCTGCCATCCGATGTTCCGCAAGGGACCGGACACGGTCGAGTTCGGCAAGCTGCGCAAGCGGCTGATCCGGCAGGTGCGGCAGGCGCTCGACGATTTCGCCATGGTGCGGCCGGGCGACCGCTGGCTGGTCTGCCTGTCGGGCGGCAAGGACAGCTACACGCTGCTGGCGCTGCTGCTCGACCTGAAATGGCGCGGCATGCTGCCGGTCGACCTGCTCGCCTGCAATCTCGACCAGGCGCAGCCGGGCTTCCCGGCCGAGATCCTGCCCAACTACCTGACCGAACTCGGCGTGCCGCACCGGATCGAGCGCCAGGACACCTATTCGATCGTCACCTCGAAGATCGAACCCGGCAAGACCTATTGCGCGCTGTGCTCGCGGCTGCGGCGCGGCCATCTCTACCGGATCGCGCGGGAGGAGGGATGCCAGGCCGTGGTGCTCGGCCATCACCGCGAGGACATTCTCGAGACGTTCTTCCTGAACCTGTTCCATGGCGGCAAGCTCGCCTCGATGCCGCCGAAGCTGCTGAACGAGGAGGGCGACCGGCTGGTGCTGCGGCCGCTCGCCTATGCGGCGGAGGACGACATCGCCCGCTTCGCGACGGCGATGCAGTTCCCGATCATCCCCTGCGACCTCTGCGGCTCGCAGGAAGGCCTGCAGCGCAACGTCGTCAAGCAGATGCTGGCCGATTGGGAGAAGCAGACGCCCGGCCGCAAGGAGATCATGCTGCGGGCGCTCGGCAAGGCCAACCCCTCGCATCTCCTGGACCGGAACCTATTCGATTTCGGGAGCCTCGCGGGGCAGCGCTAGGCCAACGGTCGATCCGCGCGCCGATGGCCGCTCATGCGCAGGGCGCGGCCGGAGCCGCGCCCTGAGAGGTTTTGTTCGCCATCAGTAGCCGGTCGCCACGCAGGTGCGCGGGCCGATGGCGCCGTGGGCTGCATAGGTGTGGCCGCATGTCACCGGCAGGCCGGAATCATCGAACTCCGTGCCGCCCGATCCGGAGACGGCCGGACCGAAGAGCAGTCCGCCCCGGACCACGCCGATCGGATGGTGGTGATCGCCGCTACCGCCGCTATGCAAACCGCCACTCATGCCGCCGCTGCCGCCATGCCAGCCGCTGCCGCCTGAAAGGCTCGAGCCGCCGCCATGGCTGCCGTGATCATTGTTCGCGAAGGCGAGGTTTGCGCCGCCCATGGCGCCGACGCTCAGCATGATTCCGATGGCGCCGACATGCAGCATGGTCTTCATGGTCCTGATCATCATGGTTCTCCTCGGTTGACGATCTGGATCTGTTCCAGATCATCGCCCTCCGCCACCGATGAATCTAGGTTGCGACCCTGAAAAACGGATTTCCAATACCTGAAAAAGAGGTCATGACGTCTCGGTTAAAACTGGTTCATGAACGACCATTTGTCATCCGCCATCAATATATCTGTTAGTATACGTTGCAGGCGATGCCGCATCTCCGGGTGCGAAAAAGCAGCGCGCCGGAGCGCGCTGCTTGCGACGGTTCGGACAGCGGATGTCTACGGGATGGCGCAGACGTTCCGATAGCCGAGATAGCTGTAGTGATGCGGATAGGCGCAGGGCGCGTAGTCGTAGCTGTACTCCTCATTGGAATAGCTGGAGCCCTGCTGGTTGTAGCCGGCGAGCAGGCCGAGCGGCAGGATAGGCACGCCGGGATTGCCGGGGTGATGATGGTGGTGGTTATGGTCGTGGTCGTGACCGTCGGACCAGCTGCCGCCGGAGCCGCCGCCCCACCAGCCGTTGCCGGGATGGCCGCCGCCGGACCAGCCGCCCGACATGCCGCCCGTCGACCAGGCGCTGGCCATGGTCGGACCTGTGCTGCCACCGTGGCCCCCGGACCAGCCGCTGGACCAGCCGCCGCCACCGTGGCTGCCGCTGTCTTCGATGTTGTGATGGCCGCGCGCGAGCGCGGGCGCCGAGACGCCGATCGTGCCGATGCCCAGGATGGCAGCGATGGCGCCGATATGCAGGATGGACTTCATCTCGGTGATCATGACGGAACTCCTGGATTGGCGAGGCGATCCTTCGGTCGCACGCGCCGCCCTCCGTCGGGGATGACCTAATCACTTCCGGGCCGAAACCAACTTTCCAATTGGTTAATTTCCGTTAACCATCCGCTGGCCCCAAGCGCCAGCCAGCGCGCGACAGAAAAGGCGGCGCCTGCGCGCCGCCCTTTCTGAAGACGTCGTGGCTACGGCATCATGCAGCGGTGTCGATAGCCGTCGAAGCCGACATAGGTGCCGGTCCGGGGATCGAAGGTACGATATCGGCTGGCGCAGTAGGCAACGTAGTCGCCGCCGTAGCCGCCTTCGTAGTAGCGCGGCTGGTTCGCGGAGTTGGCGATGATGGCGCCGGTGGCGAGGCCCATGATGCCGGCTGCGGCGGCAGCGCCGCCCCAGTTGTCGCCATAGTAGTAACCGCCGTTCCAGCCGCCGCCGTGCCAGCGGTTGCCGTGGCGCCAGCGCCAGTCATTGCCGCCGCCGTGCCAGCGATTGCCGTTCCAGTTGTCGGCGACCTGAAAAGAACCGTCGCCGGCCGGGCCCGCGGCCTGGGCGGGCGTTCCGAGCGCGACGATCGAGGCCGCGAAGACAGCAATGGCGAGGCCGGATCTCAGCATAGCTTTCGTACGCTTCAACATCGTTCCAATCCTTCTGCCAAGAGCGAGTCGATCGGTTCCCCTGGACGCGCCGGGGGAGAGGTCAATCGACGATTTGCTCTGATGGATACCAACGATGTCGCGAGGATTAGGTTCCCCAGGGAGAGGAGACCTGATCGGGCCTATCGGTGTTCGCTTCGAGCGCCGTCACCGCGCCGCGATGAATTCAAAATATCGAAGTGGTCTTCTGCGTTCGACTTCGGAGCAGGAAGCATTTGCAGACCGGCGCGCGCCTCTGCCCGCTTTTGGGCGGCCTTAGGGCATGAAAAAAGGCGAGCGCGGAGCGCGCTCGCCTTCGA
>JAFKJZ010000613.1:4553-5011 GCA_017305815.1 Hyphomicrobiales bacterium | reverse complement strand
TTTAGGGAACTCTCAGCATGAAGCTCGTCTTCGGGAGGCAGGTCTGCGAGGCCGCCAACCCTCACCCGCCGGCCTGCGGCCGCCGACCTCTCCCTCAGGGAGAGGTGAAGAAGGGAGCTCGGTTCCAAAGGCAGATCCGGCCGGAAAGCCCTCGCCCGCTCGCGGGAGAGGGTTGGGTGAGGGCCTTGCTTCCCTTTCAAATCCCCCAAAACAAAAAAGCGCGGCCCGGAGGCCGCGCTTCATCGATGCAGAAGCCACGAGCCGCTCAGTGGCGGAAGTGGCGCATGCCGGTGAAGACCATGGCGAGGCCGGCCGCGTCGGCGGCGGCGATCACCTCATCGTCGCGCATCGAGCCGCCGGGCTGGATCACGGCCGTCGCGCCCGCCTCGGCCGCCGCCAGCAGACCGTCGGCGAACGGGAAGAACGCGTCGGAAGCGACGACCGAACCCTTGGCGAGC
>JAFKJZ010000613.1:0-4548 GCA_017305815.1 Hyphomicrobiales bacterium | reverse complement strand
TTCTTGGCGGCGATGGTCGATGAATCGACGCGGCTCATCTGGCCGGCGCCGACGCCGACCGTGGCGCCGTCCTTCACATAGACGATGGCGTTCGACTTGACGTGCTTGGCGACGCGGAAGGCGAAGAGAAGGTCGTCCAGCTCGGCGTCCGAGGGCGCGCGTCTGGTCACGACCTTCAGATCGGCCTTGCTGACCCGGCCGGCGTCGCGGTCCTGCACCAGCAGGCCGCCGGCGACCGTCTTGACCGTCGTGCCCCTGGCGGCCGGGTCCGGCAGGCCGCCGGTGACGAGCAGGCGCAGATTCTTCTTCGCCGCGACGATGGCGACTGCCTCGTCGGTGGCATCCGGGGCGATGATCACCTCGGTGAAGATCTCGACGATCTTCTTCGCCGCCTCGGCGTCGAGCGTGCGGTTCAGCGCGACGATGCCGCCAAAAGCCGAGACCGGATCGCAGCGCAGCGCCTTGTCATAGGCCTCGCCCAGCGTCGCGCCCGTCGCCACGCCGCAGGGATTGGCGTGCTTGATGATGGCGACCGCCGCCGTCTCGGCGGGATCGAACTCGGCGACCAGCTCGAAAGCGGCGTCGGTGTCGTTGATGTTGTTGTAGGAGAGCTGCTTGCCCTGCAGCTGCTTCGCCGTCGAGACGCCGGGGCGCACCTCGCCCGTGGCATAGAATGCCGCCTGCTGGTGCGGATTCTCGCCATAGCGCATGACCTCGCGGAGCGAACCGCCGAACGAGCGCCAGGCCGGCGCCGGCTCTTCCAGCACGCGGGCGAACCAGCCGGAGACGGCCGCGTCATAGGCCGCCGTGCGGGCGAACGCCTTGCCGGCGAGGCGCTTGCGGAAGGCGAGCGGCGTCGAGCCGGCATTCGCGTCCAGCGTCTCCAGCACCGAGGCATAGTCTGCGGGATCGACGACGATCGAGACGAAGCCATGGTTCTTGGCCGCGGCGCGCGTCATCGCAGGGCCGCCGATATCGATGTTCTCGACGGCGGTTGCGTAGTCTTCCGTCGCGGTGATCGTCTTCTCGAACGGATAGAGGTTGACTGCGACGAGGTCGAAACCCTCGATGCCGTGCTCTTCCATCTCGGCCGCGTGGACGGGATCGTTGCGGATGCCGAGCAGGCCGCCATGGATCTTCGGATGCAGCGTCTTGACCCGGCCGCCGAGGATCTCGGGGAAGCCGATAACGTCGGCGACATTGGTCGCCGGCAGGCCGGCGTCGATCAGCGCCTTGCAGGTCGAGCCGGTGGCGACGAGGGCGACACCGCGCTCATGCAGCGCCCGGGCGAAGTCGATCAGCCCGGTTGAGTCCGACACCGAAAAGAGCGCGCGCTTCATCGGAACGAGTTCGGGAAGGGCGACCTTTGACGGCGGTACGGCCATGGCATCCTCGCGGGTTCGATAAGTGAAGGCCCGCGCGATACCACGTTTTTTCTGGGGACGCAGCCCGCTTTACGCACCGAGCGGCAGATCGTCGCCGGGATCGTCATGATGGCGCTGGCGACCGCCCGGCTCGACGACGCGGTGCAGGGTCCATTCGATCGAATCCTGATGCAGCGCGCGGCCATAGACGACGATCTGCTCGGTGCGCCGGCTGCCCCTGATGTCGGAAAGGCGGATGCTCTCCTCGAGCAGTACTTCCAGCCCCTGCGTGTCGAACTGCCAGGCCGAACCGTCGGGCAGCGCCAGGAAGACGCCATGGCCGTGGTTGATCCGGGTCGCCTCGACGGAAGGATGCAGATGCAGGCGCAGCGCGAAGGCGTCGCGACCGCCGCGCTTGCCGCTCGGCGCCGTGAAGGAATCGACGCCGTCGAGCCTGTCGCCATAGGCCGACAATACCAGCTGGCGCTCATGGCGGATGCCGAAGCGAGAGAGATAGCCGTCATGCGACGCGCTCAGCACCGTCTCGTTGCGATGGTCCTGGCGCTGGACCTCCACGCGCGTCGGGCCGGAAAGGATCGCCTCGCCCAGCTTGTCGGCGAGATAGGTGCCGGTCAGGAAACGGCAGGACGAGGAATCGTTCAGCGTCACGGTCGAATGCGCCGCCGTGGTGCGCGCCATGCGCCGCAGCGCCGTGGCGCCTGGACCGGGCACGCCGCAATTGACGATGAGCGGCTGGCGGCCGGCGCTCATCTCGAAGGAAAGGCAGCCCGCATGCGCGTCGAGCGACAGCACCGGTTCCGGCGGCGGGCCGGTGTCGACCAGCACGACCGTGTCGCCGCCCTCGAGCCGCTGGTAGCCGACATAGGGCGCATTCTTCGACGGGTTGCCGCGCGCGTCGTCATAGGCGAGCACGGTGGCGAGCAGGCCGAGCTGCGTTTCGCCCATGCCGTTGAAGCGGGCGAAGGAGCCGTCGCCGTGCCGGAAGAAGCGCAGCATCGGCATCATCCGGTCGATCGCGCCGAGCAGCACGGCGGAAGGCTGCTGGCCGCGCGCGGTGAACGCCTGCCGCAGCGGCAGCAGGTCGACGAGGATTTCCAGCATGGTGCCGGGATTGCGGCCGACATGGCCGCCATCCGGCAGGATCTGCTTCGCCAGTTCCTGGTCGAGCCAGCGCGACGCCTGGCGCACCAGGCGCGGCTGATCGGACAGCGACAGGCCGGCGGCGGCGAGCGCCATCATCACCCGCAGCCGCGGCAGGCCGGGCCGCACGTCGCGCGCAACGCGGCGCAGATGCCGCACCTGCTTGGTGAGCGAGCGCATGAAGCGGCGGTAGAAGCCGTGGTCGCAGCCTTCCAGCACCAGCGGCGTCTGCGCCAGCCAGGACAGGATCCGGCGCGCCATGACGTCGGGATCGCGGGCGACCGGATCATGGCTCTTCTGGAACTTGATCCATTCGTCGAGCAGCGCGCGGGCGTTGGAGCGCGAGACGGCGAGGTCGGAGGCGCGCAAATGGCGCAGCCAGCCGAAGCCGTGCAGCCGCTCGGCCCAGGCGCGAGACGGCGCCTCGATCTCGAACACGGAGAAGCCGGTGACATCGACCACCTCGCCGGCGAAGACGAAGCGGCCGGCATAGATGTCGTTGGCGATGGTCGGGTCGGCGGTTCGAAGGTCGGTCGGTGCGATCAGCAGCCGCTCCGGCACCTGTCCCGAATATTTCCACCGATAGAGGGGGCTGGCATGGAACGCATAGCGCACCCGGCGCCATGCGGACGCGAGCGCGAAGCGGACGAGCCGACCCCGACCGGATCCTGCTCCGAGCGCCATACTCTCTCGCTCCCTCATCTACTGCTGAATTCGTGCTGACCGGATTTTCGAAGGCTCGAAACGAATCAGTCGGCCGGCGATTCGAGCAATCTAATTGCGGATTCGCACAAATTGAAACCGTTCCCGGCGCCCTAAAGGCGCCGGAAGCGGACGGCGAAGAAGCCGTCGAGGCCGGAAAGTCGCGGCTCCGCATGGGGAAGGTCCGACGGCAGGGTGCGCAGAAAGCCGTCGCGACAAATCGCGTCGACGCCGCCGACCTCTTCCGGCCGAACCGGCTCCAAAACCAGCGGTAGGCTGGCCAGTGCCTGCGCAACCTGATCCTCGCCCTCGGCCCGCTCGAGCGAACAGGTGCAATAGACCAGCGTCCCGCCCGGCTTCAGCATGGCGGCGGCGCGCGCCAGCAGCGACGCCTGCAATGCGGCAAGCGTGTCGATGTCGGACGGTCGCTTCAGCACGGCGACGTCGGGATGGCGGCGGATCGTGCCGGTCGCGGAGCAGGGCGCATCGAGCAGGATGGCGTCGAACAGACGGTCCGGCTGCCAGCTCGCGACGTCGGCGGCGACGGTTTCGGCCTCCAGCCCGAGGCGGCCGAGATTCTCGCGAACGCGCAGCAGGCGCGCCTCGTTGACATCCACCGCCGTCACCCGGGCGCCGGCCACGGCGAGCTGCGCCGTCTTGCCACCCGGAGCCGCGCAGAGGTCGGCGACGTCAAGCCCGTCGACCTTGCCGAGCAGCTTCGCGGGGAGCGCGGCGGCGGCGTCCTGCACCCACCACTCGCCCTCGCCGAAGCCCGGCAGTGCGTCAATCGGTCCGTGCGCAATCAGCCGGACGCTGCCGGTCGGCAACACGATGCCGCCGAGCTTCTCCGCCCAGCCGGCCGGATCGGACTTTACCGAAAGGTCCAGCGACGGCTCCAGCAGATGGGCCGCCGCGATCGCCGTCGTGGTGGCGGCGCCGTAGTCCATCACCCAGCGCTCATAGAGCCAGTCGGGCGTATTCAGGCGAACCTCGTCCTGCGCGGCGAGGATGGCGTCGCGCTGCTCGGTCAGCCGCCTCAGCACGGCGTTGACGAGCCCCTTGAAATGACGCGCGTCGCGATCCGCCTCAGCGGTGTCGACGGCGATCGAGACGGCGGCGTGGTCGGGGACATCCATGAACAGGATCTGCGCCGCGGCGACATGCAGGATCGCCGGCAGCGGACCCGACTTGCGCGGCAGCGCCTTGTCGAGGAAGCGGCCGAGCGCATCCTCGATCTGGCCGCGCCGGCGCAGCGAAATGCCGAGAATGGCGCGCGCCAGGCCGCGCTCGCGCTGATCGAGCGTCTCGAACGGACCGTCGG
>JAFKJZ010000612.1:950-5498 GCA_017305815.1 Hyphomicrobiales bacterium | reverse complement strand
ATGGAGCGTTGCTTCATACGGTAAGATGGGCGCGGACGAGTTCCGAGCCCATTTCGGATTGCGGACCCGAGACGACGATCTCCCCGCGGTCCATCACGGCAAAATCATCGGCGAGCTCATGTGCGAAGTCAAAATATTGCTCCACCAGCAGAATGGCCATCGTGCCTTGCTGGCGGAGCCATTGGATCGCGCGGCCGATATCCTTGATGATCGACGGCTGGATGCCCTCCGTCGGCTCATCGAGGACGAGCAGTCGCGGCCGCATCACCAGCGCACGCCCGATGGCGAGCTGCTGCTGCTGGCCGCCTGACAAATCGCCGCCTCGACGGCGAAGCATATCCTTCAGCACCGGAAACAGATCGAACACATAGTCGGGAATGTTGCGTTCGCGACGCGCGAGCGGCGCATAGCCCGTCTCCAGATTCTCCTTTACCGACAGGAGCGGGAAGATCTCCCGCCCCTGCGGTACATAGGCGATGCCGGCCTTGGCCCGCTCATGCGGCGCCATGCGGCCGAGCGGCTTGCCCTCCCACAGGATCTCGCCGCCGGCGATCGGCTTCTGACCGACGATGGCGCGGAGCAGGCTCGTCTTGCCGACGCCGTTACGCCCCATCAGGCATGTCACCTTGCCGGTCTCGGCCGAGAGCGAGACATGGCGCAGCGCCTGGGCGGCGCCATAAAAGAGATCGACATTCTTCGCTTCGAGCATCGCTCAGCCCTTCCCGCCATCCGGCAGACTTGTCGCTTTCATCCCACTCGCCGAGGCGAGCTTCCACGCCGCCGAGCGGCTCAGCTTCACCGCGCGCTCGCGCTTCGGCGGCCGCTTGTCCGGCCCCGCCTTGTCGCCATCGCCGCGCGGATCGTCAGCCATCGCCTAGCGCCCCAGATAGACCTCGATCACCTTCGGATCGGCCGAGACCGCGTCGAGCGATCCCTCGGAAAGCACCGAGCCCTCGTGCAGAACCGTCACCTTGACGCCGAGATCGCGCACGAAGGTCATGTCGTGCTCGACCACGACGACCGATTTGGTCCTGGCGATCTCCTTCAGCAGGATCGCCGTCTGCGCCGTCTCGGCATCGGTCATGCCGGCCGCCGGCTCGTCGACGAGGAGCAGCTTCGGCTCCTGCGCCAGCAGCATGCCGATCTCCAGCCACTGCTTCTGGCCGTGCGAGAGATTGGCGGCGAACCAATGGCGCTTGTCGGCAAGGCGGATGATCTCGAGGATCTCCTCCACCCGCGCGATCTCGGCCTTCGAAGTGCGGTGGAACAGGGTGGCAAAGGGCTTGCGGACACCGGCGAGCGCCAGGTCGATATTGTCCCAGACCGTGTGACTCTCGAACACCGTCGGCTTCTGGAACTTGCGGCCGATGCCGAGCGAGGCGATCGAGGTCTCGTCCATGCGGGTCAGGTCGGTATCGCCGGAGAAATAGACGTCGCCGGAATCCGGCCTGGTCTTGCCGGTGATGACATCCATCATCGTCGTCTTGCCGGCGCCGTTCGGGCCGATGATGGCCCGCATCTCGCCCGGCTCGATCACCAGCGACAGACCGCGCAGTGCCTTGAAGCCGTCGAAGGAAACGCTGACGCCGTCGAGATAAAGCAGGGAATCCTTGGCCTTCGCATGCGCGACGCGGGAGGGTTCGGTGGTCACGGTCATGGCTTCACTCCGCTGCCTGGCCAGCGGCGACGCCCGGCGCCACCACATCCTCGATCGGCTTTTCAACCGGCTTCTTCTTCGCGCCCATCGCCAGCAGCGAGCCGACGACGCCCCTGGGCAGGAACAGCGTGACGAGGACGAACAGGCCGCCGAGCACGAACAGCCAGTATTCGGCGAGAATGCCGGAGGTGAACCAGGTCTTGCCGAAATTGACGAGCAGCGCGCCGACGATCGGGCCGATCAGCGTGCCGCGGCCGCCGACCGCCACCCAGATCACCGCCTCGATCGAATTGGCCGGGGCGAATTCGCCGGGATTGATGATGCCGATCTGCGGCACGTAGAGCGCGCCGGCGACGCCCGCCATCATGGCCGACAGCGTCCAGACGACGAGCTTGTAGCCCTCGACCCGGTAGCCGATGAAGCGGGTGCGGCTCTCGGCGTCGCGGACGGCGACCAGCACCTTGCCGAACTTCGAGGCGATCACCGCGCGACAGATCCAGAAGCCGATGGCGAGCGCCAGCGCCGAGGCGAAGAACAGCGCGCCGCGCGTGGCGTCGGCCTGGATGTCGAAGCCCAGGATGTCCTTGAAATCCGTTAACCCGTTGTTACCCCCGAAGCCCATGTCGTTGCGGAAGAAGGCGAGCAGCAGCGCATAGGTCATCGCCTGGGTGATGATCGACAGATAGACGCCGGTGACGCGGGAGCGGAAGGCGAACCAGCCGAACACGAAGGCGAGCAGGCCGGGCACCAGCAGCACCATGATCGCGGCGACCCAGAAATGTTCGAAGCCGGTCCAGAACCAGGGCAGCTCCTTCCAGTTCAGAAACACCATGAAATCCGGCAGCACCGGATTGCCGTAGACGCCGCGGTCGCCGATCTGGCGCATCAGATACATACCCATGGCATAGCCGCCGAGGGCGAAGAAGGCGCCGTGGCCGAGCGAGAGGATGCCGCAGAAGCCCCATACCAAATCGACCGACAACGCCACCAGCGCATAGGTCAGGTACTTGCCGAGCAGGGTCAGGACATAGGTGGGCACATGGAACGGGCTCGACGGGTCCGTCGCGAGGTTCAGCACCGGCAGAAGGATGCCGACGCCGATGATGACGAGCAGGACGATCGAGGTGCGGCGGTCGAGCGCGCGCAGGACGAAGGCGGTCAGCATGGGGCAAGCCCTTTCTTCGCCTCTCCCGGAGGGAGAAGCCGGCCGAGCAGGCCGGATGAGAGTTTCCGGAACCATCCGGCGAGGCTCCTGCGCCTCGCCCGCCGGCCGTTCGCCGCCGAGTTCCCCTGCGAGGCGGAGCGAAGGACTTCCGCCGTCGCCATCATCCGGGCGATCACGCTTCCACCGCCCGGCCCTTCAGCGCGAACAGGCCGCGCGGGCGCTTCTGGATGAACAGGATGATGAAGACGAGGACCAGGATCTTGCCGAGCACCGCGCCGGCATAGGGCTCGAGGAACTTGTTGGCGATGCCGAGCGTGAAGGCGCCGACCAGCGTGCCCCAGAGATTGCCGACGCCGCCGAACACCACCACCATGAACGAGTCGATGATGTAGCCCTGGCCAAGATTGGGGCTGACATTGTCGATCTGCGAGAGCGCGACGCCGGCGATGCCCGCGATACCCGAACCGAGGCCGAAGGTGAGCGCGTCGACCCAGGGCGTGCGGATGCCCATCGACGACGCCATCGGCCGGTTCTGCGTCACGGCGCGGGTCTGCAGGCCGAAGGCGGTCCGTTTCAGGACCAGCATCAGCGCTGCGAACACGACCAGCGCGAAGACGACGATCCACATGCGGTTGTAGGTGATGGTGAGGTTGCCGAGCTCGAAGGCGCCCGACATCCAGCTGGGATTGCCGACCTCGCGGTTGTTGGGGCCGAACCAGGTGCGGACCGCCTGCTGCAGGATCAGCGACACGCCCCAGGTGGCGAGCAGCGTTTCCAGCGGCCGGCCATAGAGATAGCGGATCACCATGCGCTCGATCAGGACGCCGACGAGACCGGCGACGAGGAAGGCGAGCGGCAGCGCGATCGCCAGCGACCAGTCGAACAGCGACGGCACGTTGTTGCGGATCAGTTCCTGCACGACGAAGGTGGTGTAAGCGCCGAGCATGACCATCTCGCCATGCGCCATGTTGATGACGCCCATGACGCCGAAGGTGATGGCGAGGCCGATCGCGGCGAGCAGCAGCACCGAGCCGAGCGAGACGCCATAGAGGATGTTCTGCGCGCCGTCCCAGAGCGCCAGCGTGCCGCGGATCGAGGTAAGCGCGCTCGTCGCCGCCGCCTTGACCGCGCCGTCCGGCGACGAAGCCTCGATCGCCGTCAATTGCGCCAGCACGTCGCGACCGCCCTTCGCCTGCAGCACGTTGATCGCGGCGATCTTGTCGGCATCGGGTTCGTCCGACTTCAGCACCGCCGCGGCGCGCGCGAGTTGCAGCGTGGTGGCGACGCGCGGGTCGCTTTCCTTTGATATCGCCTGGTCGATCAGCGGGATCTGCGCCGGGTCGGCGCTCTTGAACAGGTCGGTGGCGGAGGCCAGGCGCCGGGCCGGATCCGGGCTCATCAGCGTCAGCGAGCCGAGCGCCGCCGTCACCGCCTCGCGAACGGCGTTGTTGACCTTGATCTTCTCGACCTCGCCGGAGGATGCGGTGCCGGCGTCCGCGCCGGTCGCGGGATCGGCGAGCTTGAAGCCGCCGTCAGCCTTGCTGGCGGCGAATACGGCGCGGTCCGACTTGCGGACATAGAGGTCGCCGGCCGTGAGCGATTGCAGGACGGGCGCCACCGCCGGATCGCCCGTCGCGGCGAGCGCGCCGACGGCGTCCTTCAGGGCGGCGTAACCGGGCTTGCCGAGCCCGTCTACCAGCGGCTTCAGATCGTCGGCGCGGGCCGC
>JAFKJZ010000612.1:0-891 GCA_017305815.1 Hyphomicrobiales bacterium | reverse complement strand
ATCCTCAGGCTGGAAGCCTCAGTTGTCTTGAAACGGTGCGTGGTGCGAGGCGCCCGCCGGGCGGGCTCCTCTTTCTCAAAGACGGGGCGTTCCGGGAGAGCCTGGCGGCCTCCGCCCCGATCGAAGACGGGAGGCGGACGCGCCGCCTCCCGCTACCGGGTCTGGGTGGGCAGAGGAGGTCAGGAACCCTTGCCGCCACACTTGCCGGTAGCGACATTGAAGTTGCCGCAGGACATCGGGGCCCGCCAATCGGAGATCAGGTCCTTCGAGTCCGGCAGGTAGTCGGACCATTCGTCGCCAACGACCAGGCCCGGGGTCTGCCACACGACGTCGATCTGGCCGTCGTCCTGGATCTCGCCGATATAGACGGGCTTGGTGATGTGGTGGTTCGGCATAATGGTGGAAAAGCCGCCGGTCAGGTTCGGCACAGAGACGCCGATCAGGGCGTCGATGACGCTATCCGGCGAGGTTGTGCCGGCCTTCTCGACCGCCTTAACCCAGGCGTTGAAGCCGATGACGGTCGCTTCCATCGGGTCGTTGGTGGTACGCTTGTCGTTCTTGATGAACGCGCGCCACTTCTTGATGAACTCCTCGTTCTCCGGCGTATCGATCGACTGGAAGTAGTTCCAGGCGGCGAGATGGCCGACGAGCGGCTTGGTGTCGATGCCAGCCAGCTCTTCTTCGCCGACCGAGAAGGCCACGACCGGGATGTCGGTCGCCTTGATGCCCTGGTTGCCGAGTTCCTTGTAGAACGGCACGTTGGCGTCGCCGTTGACGGTCGAGACGACGGCGGTCTTCTTGCCGGCCGAGCCGAACTTCTTGATCGCGGCGACTTCGGTCTGCCAGTCGGAGAAGCCGAACGGCGTGTAGTTGACCAGGATGTCTTCCTCG
>JAFKJZ010000611.1 GCA_017305815.1 Hyphomicrobiales bacterium | reverse complement strand
GCGCCAGCCAGGTCTGGCTGCAGAAGGACGTGCGCCAGGAAGCAGACGGCCCGCATCTCGACTTCAAGGGCGACAGCGACGCTCTGATCGTGCGCGGCTTGGTCGCCATCGTCATCGCGCTGTTCTCGGGCCGCCCGGCGGCGGAAATCGTCGAGACCGACGCCGAGGCGGTGTTCGAGAAGATCGGCCTGCGCGAGCACCTGACGGCGCAGCGCTCGAACGGCCTGCGCTCCATGGTCAACCGCATCAAGACGGAAGCGGCGGCCGAAGCCGCCGCCTGATCAGCCCGCCTTCGGCTTGAAGTCCTCCGAGCCCCAGTGACGGATGCCGCCGCCAGATGCGCGCCCCTGCGCGCTCGCGGCAAGCCCGTAGTGCCTCGCCAGCGCCGAAAGCGCCAGTTGCAGCACCAGCTTGGCCGAGCGCTTCGGCCAGTCTCTTTCGCGCTCGATCTCCTCGATCCCCTTCAGGAAGCAACAGAAATCGACGAGGATGCCGGCGAATTCCGGCCCGGTCGCCGCTAGGGCGCGCTCCACCCGCAAGCGCGCCGAAAGCGCCGTCTCCGTCAGGTCGGCCATGCCGCCGGGGCCGCCGCGCCGGCCGCTCGCCACCGCCGCCGACCAATTCGACGTCACGCGCGGCATCAATTGCCCGCGCGTGAAATCCGCCCGCAGCCGCTCGCCGGCGCTGAATGCCGCGTCATCGATCAACGGCCTGCCGTCCCGCCCCTTGCGGCTCCGCAACCAGGCGAGCGGGCTCTCGCCGGCGTCGACGAGCACGGTGTTGCGCGCGCCGTCCTCCTCGAGCGTCCGCCGTTCGCGGCTCTGGTGCTGGCCGGCGAAATCCTCGCCGCCGGCAAGCAGCCGCCGCACCATCGCCCTGCCCGCCGCCGACAGGATATAGCCGGCGCCATCGGCCTCAAGCGCGCCATCGGCGAGCAGCGCCCTGACGCTCGTCGCCTCGACAGCGCCCCGTCGGGCCGTCAACGGCGAGACAAGGCCGTATCCGTCCGCATCCGGCTCCAGCCTCGCGCCGGCAGTGGCGAGACGACGGGCGAGACGCGCCGCTTCGCGCCTCGCCATCATGCCCTCCCCGCTTGAAAGGTGGCGCGGCAGGCGGCTCGCTCCAGCCTGTCGACGAACTGGTCGATCCGCTCGCTCTCGCGCTGCTCCTCGACGCGACGGCAGGCATGCGCCTCCCGGGCCGTGCCCCGTCCGGCGCCGCACAGCCTCTCGCCATCGACGGCGAGCGCGGAGCCGACAAGGGACACCAGCATCCGCCGCGTGCCTTCCTCGCGGGTGCGCCGCTGCTGGATTTCACGATTTTCAGCCGCTGGGGCCGCTCTTCCCACCATCGGAACCTCCCGTAACGCAATATAGGATTTTAATCCTAGACCACGATAGTCCTATCCGCGAAGGGCGGGGATAGATTTTTTGGATGAGGATCCTCCGCCTTTGGCGGGAGCGGCGACGCGGGGATAGAGGGCCGGCTTATCCCCGCGCGTCGGGGCGGCGGGACAATCGGGGCTCCGAAACCGGAGACGACCATGGCCCGCCCTGCCCGAATTCCAGACGATCCCATCACGAAAGCGCCGATCCGCCACCGCGCCCGCCACGCCGTCGACGCGGCGATCGCGGCCGGCGTCGCGCTCTACCGGCGCCAGACCTGTTTGCCGCGGCTGCTGCCGATGCTGCCGGCCGAACTCGCCGACGAGAGCGAGGCAGCGCGGCGGCGGATCGTCGCCCGGCTCGCCCGCGCGCTCCGGACCGAGCGGATGCGCGGCCGCGCCGGCCACTGGACCTACGACCTCAACCGCCACATCGCCCTGCACCAGGCCTATGAGAGCGAACGCCGGCAATTGCGCCCCTGAAGGATGCACCGCGCAACAAAAAGGGCCCGGCGATGCCGGGCCCTTTGTCATTCGAGCGGATGGCGCGATCAGCGGCGCTTGCGCTGCTGGCCGAGGCCCATCTTCTTCGCCAGTTCCGAACGGGCGGCGGCATAGCTCGGCGCGACCATCGGATAGTCAGCCGGGAGGCCCCACTTCTCGCGGTATTCTTCCGGCGACAGATCGTAATGCGTACGAAGGTGGCGCTTCAGCGACTTGAACTTCTTGCCGTCTTCCAGGCAGACAATATAGTCCGGGAACACCGACTTCTTCGGGTTCACCGCCGGCTTCAGCGGCTCGGGCTCGGGCTCGACGACGCCACCATGAGTACGGTTGAGCGCCTGATAGACTTCGGTGATCAGACCGGGAAGGTCATGCGCCGAAACTGAATTGTTGCTGACATACGCGGAAACGATGTCAGCCGTCAGATCTATCAGATCGCTTCCTGCCGTTTTTTCAATCATGGTCTACCCTAACTTCGGTTGTGTCATAGCAATTCTGTAACGAAGAAATTGAGAGCTTGCAGCTTCGACGGCGCCAGAGCCGGACAAATCCAAGCATCGGCAGTGGCCATCGGCGCGCTAAATCCGTTACTTCGTCGCACCTATATAATTGCGTTTCCGCAAAGACAAGCATTAAGTCGGTGCATTGTTAGGCCGCGGCACATCTTTATGGTCGCGGCGATTCGTCTCGGCCAATATTCCCCTGATCACACGGCCCCGGGCAAATCCCCATTCACAATGCCGCGATCAATACATAGATCGCGAGAAGCGCTGTGGCCCAGAAGGCGATCTTGCCGGTTGGCCAGTTGCCGGCCGCGCCAAGACGCAGGATTGAACGCTGCGAAAAGGAGCCCCAGCTCCGGCGCGCCTCGGCCCGGAAGTCAGCACCCGCCTTGTCAAAAAGCCCCCTAACCCGGCGCCAGCGCGGCGCCGCGCGGTGTGGCAGCTCGCGCCACAACCAGTCGACGTCCAGCGTAAATCCAAGACTGGGGCGAAGTAACGGCAGCAAGAAGGCAAATATGCAACTTGCACCGACTAACATCTGCAACTGGAACAGGATGTGGTCGGCCGCGAGGATCGGCACGCCGGCGATCTCCGGCGCAAGTGTTTCCAGCCATCCCGGGAAGCAACCCGATGCAACCAGCAGAAGACAAAGCGCGCCCATCGCGGCCCGCATCGACCGCGTGGGCTGGATCTCGACCCTCGCGCGCTCCGGCCCGAACAGCGCGAAGAAGGGCAGTTTCAGCCCGATATAAAGGAAGGACCCGGCCGAAACCGCCGTCAGAGCGAACCAGTAGAAACCGGCCTGGTCGGCCGCCAGCGCCGCCATGATCGCCGATTTGCTGACGAAGCCGGCCGTGAGCGGCATGGCGGCGAGCGAGAGGCCGCCGACCAGCATGGCGGCGGCCGTCTCCGGCATGGCGCGCGCGAGCCCGCCGAGCCCGGTCAGGCGCGTCTCGCCGGTGGCGCGCAGGATCGAGCCGGCCGCCATCATCAGGAGCGACTTGTAGAGGATGTGCGCCAGCGCATGCAGGGCCGCTGCGGCAAGCGCCAGCGGCGAGCCGATGCCGACGGCGACGACCATGAAGCCGACCTGGCCGACGATCGAATAGGAGAGCAGCTTGCGGATATCGTTTTCGAGCAGGGCGTAGACGAGGCCGTAGACCGCCATGGCGAGGCCGATCCAGAGCAGCGCCGGCTCGCCCGGAAACAGGCGGATCAGCACCAGCACCGCCGCCTTGGTGGTGAAGGCCGAGAGGAACACCGCGCCCGACCAGGACGCCTTCGGATAGGTGTCGGCAACCCAGGCGGAAAGCGGCAGCGCGCCGGCGTTGACGAGGATGCCGGCTAGCATCAGCCAACGGCCGACGCTGTCGGCGCGCATCGCCTGCAGCGACAGGCTGCCAGAACCGGCGATCTCGGCGGCGATGCCGGCGAAGAGCAGTACGCCGCCCAGCACATGGATGAGCGCATAGCGCAGGCCCGCGCGGGCATTTCCGTTCGACCAGATCACCAGCGTCGAGCCGATCGCCAGGATCTCCCAGAACACGAACAGGGTCAGGAGGTCGCCTGAAAAGGCGATGCCCTGCGCCGCGCCGGCATAGACGAGCGCGGCCGCCTTCTCGGTGGCGCTCGGCTGCGTCACGCCATAGAGCGCGCCAGCGAGCGCGGCGATGCCGAAGGCCGTGCCGAAGATGCGCGAAAACCCGTCCGCGGCGATCGGCACGAGATGCAGGCCGAGCCAGTCGACGACCAGCCCCGGCCCGAGCGGCAGCATCCAGACGAGCGCCAGTGCGATCGCCGGTGCGAGCAGGAACAGCGCGTTGCGCAGCGGCTCCTTCAGCAGCGGCAGGATCAGCCCTGCGGCGATCAGGACGAGGGCGGGCGACAGCGGCCCGAAAGTCTCAGTCATCCGCCCGCTCCCCGCGTCGACGCATCAGCCGGCCCCAGCCATGAGCGACCATGACCGCGACCGCCGCGCCGAAGAGGCCGAACCACGCGGCGAA
Organism: Hyphomicrobiales bacterium; assembly: GCA_017305815.1. Lineage (GTDB taxonomy): Bacteria > Pseudomonadota > Alphaproteobacteria > Rhizobiales > Kaistiaceae > Kaistia > Kaistia nematophila. The sequence goes on along the minus strand of JAFKJZ010000611.1, from coordinate 159 downwards.
GCCCGGCGTGCCATCGATGCCGAAGCTCGGATGATGGGTGACGAAGCTGTCGGCGACGACCAGGAGCACGAGAGCGACGACGAGGGCGATCAGGATCTTGCGGCGGGTGGCGGTCATGGCTTTCCCCCGGCGTTGGAAAAGCCCCTCACCCCAACCCTC
>JAFKJZ010000610.1 GCA_017305815.1 Hyphomicrobiales bacterium | reverse complement strand
GGTCGAACCGGCGAGCAAGCGGGTGATGGAGATCGCCCGCAGCTTCGGCGGCAAGTTCATCGGCGACGAGATCTCCGCCGGCGACTGGGCCTGCCGCTTCGACCGCTACGCCAACCCGCTGCACGGGCGGACCAAGGACGGGCAGGTGGTGCCGATGACCTGGCACTGCGAGGACTCCGCCGCACCGTTCAACCAGCTACCCGCGATCCGCAAGAAGTGGCACGAGATCGCGAACCGCTACGTCGAGAAGTACGACATCTTCGACAACTGGGGAATCATCAGCTACTGCAACAGCCGCTCCACCTGGGGCGACGCGCTGATGGAGATCGACATGGGCATGTGGGAGCAGCCGCTCGACGACGAGGGCTGGAACGCCTTCGTCGGCTTCAAGCGCGAGGTCGCCGAAGTGGCGATCGAACACGGCGGCACGATCTCCGCCGCCCACGGCGCGACGCGGGCCGGCGACCGCGAGCTGATCCCGACCGAGATCGGCCCCGAGCAGTGGGCGCTGATGAAGAAGATCAAGCGCCTGGTCGACCCGGAGAACATCATGAACCCGGGCAAGATGATGCTCGACGAGGCCTACCTCGACGGGGAGGAGGGTTGAGATGGCGCCCGACTTCCCCTCCCGTCCCGGCCGCTTCACCAACCCCGAACCGATCCCGCCGCCGCGGCGCGTCAGCCCGGTGGTGATCCAGCGCTTCGAGGGCGTCTTCGAGGTCGACCCGGAGCTGATGGAGGAGCACTTCCGCCAGCAGCGGATGCCGGCCTGGGACACCGCCCGGATCGTCGGCGCGCGCCACGACCACATCGGCGACGTCCACTCCCAGTTCGCCGACTCGGTGGTGCTGGCGGGCGAGGAGAGCGAGATCGAGAGCGACTACCGAAGGAGTGAACCCGAGTGACCCCCTTGCGCGACAAATACGAGGCGTCGGTGCTCACCGCTGCCATCACCGGCGGCGACGTGCTGCCGAGCCAGAGTCCCTACATCCCGTGTGGGGCGGAGGCGATCGTCGCCGAGGCGGTCGCGGCGGCGGCGGCGGGGGCGACCTGCGTCCACGTCCACGCCCGCGACGACGACGGCCGGCCGAGCGCCGACCCGGACCTCTTCGCGCGGATCGTGGACGGGATCCGCGAGCGCAGCGACGTCGTCGTGAACGTCTCGACCGGCGGCGCGCCGGGGATGAGCGTCGAGGAACGGCTCGCCGGGGTGCGGCGGGTGCGGCCGGAGATCGCCACCTTCAACCTCGGGACGATGAACTACGAGGGCTTCCCGAACCGGGAGCGCTGGCCCGAGGTCGGCTCCGACTGGGAGCGCGCCGTGCTCGAGACCTCCGGCGACGGCACCTTCGTGAACACCCTGAGCACGCTGCGCGAATTCGCCGCGACGCTGCGTGAGCTCGGCGTGACGCCGGAGCTCGAGGCCTATGACCTCGCAACCGGCGCCATGCACGCCATTCCCTTTGATACCACCGGCCCACGCGACGCCCGTGCCGAGATGGCCTACCTCTTCGACCACCAGTGGCGCTTCGTCGAGGCGAAGTTCTACGACGCCGGCATGCACGGAGTGGACTGGCCGAGGATGCGCGATCTCTACGCCCGGCAACTGCCTCACATCTCGCACTGGGAGGACTTTGCCGAGCTCATGGCGGAGCTTCAGGGCGAGCTGAACGCCAAGGGCCGCAACGTGCCCTATGAGCGGATCCTGGCCGAGATCCTGGAGCGCGACGAGCGCGATTCGCACCGCTCGGCCGCGCCGCTGCGCCAGGCCGACGACGCCGTGCGGCTCGACACCACGGCGCTCGACGCCGAGGCCGCCTTCGCGGCCGCGGTGGCGATCGTCGAGGCCGGACACGACTGATTGAACCTCGGCACCGGCCAAAGGCGCAGAAATCGGCCAATTTGGCCTTGCCGCTGCGAGATCGACCCTATATAGAGCCCAGATCTTTGCGTTCAGGGCGTCGGAAATGGCCATCCGAGGCCGTTTCGGCGTTCCGAGCGCATCGATAAGCACCCGAATCGCGGTCCGGAAGCGTCGGTCCGCCCCAATGCGGGAGCCCCGATTTCCGTCGTGGGCAGGAACGCGATCCGGGTTTTCGCAACACGAACCGCCGACGCATGCCAGCAATGGCACCAGGAGTTTTCATGGCTGTAACCAATCCGTCCCGGGAAGATTTTGCCGCGCTTCTCGAGGAATCCTTCCAGAATGAAGACCTCTTCGAGGGCAGCGTCGTCAAGGGTATGATCGTCGCCATCGAGAAGGACCTCGCCGTCATCGACGTCGGTCTGAAGACCGAAGGCCGCGTGGCCCTCAAGGAATTCAACGGCCCGGGCCGCGAGAACGCGCTCAAGGTCGGCGATGTGGTCGAGGTCTATCTCGAGCGCGTCGAAAATGCTCTCGGCGAAGCCGTTCTCTCGCGCGACAAGGCGCGCCGCGAGGAGAGCTGGATCCGTCTCGAGGAGCAGTTCAACAAGAACGAGAAGGTCACGGGCGTCATCTTCAACCAGGTCAAGGGCGGCTTCACCGTCGACCTGGACGGCGCCGTCGCCTTCCTGCCGCGCTCGCAGGTCGACATCCGCCCGGTGCGCGACGTCGGCCCGCTGATGCACACGCCGCAGCCCTTCCAGATCCTCAAGATGGACAAGCGCCGCGGCAACATCGTCGTCTCGCGCCGTACCGTCCTGGAAGAGACCCGCGCCGAGCAGCGCTCCGAGCTCGTCCAGAGCCTGGAAGAGGGTCAGATCATCGAGGGCGTCGTCAAGAACATCACCGATTACGGTGCGTTCGTTGACCTCGGCGGCATCGATGGCCTGCTGCACGTCACCGACATCGCGTGGCGCCGCATCAACCACCCGACCGAGGTGCTCTCGATCGGCCAGACCGTCCGCGTGCAGATCATCCGCGTCAACCACGAGACGCACCGCATCTCGCTCGGCATGAAGCAGCTCGAGGCCGATCCGTGGTCTGGCATCGAGGCCAAGTACCCGGTTCAGGCCAAGTTCTCGGGCCGCGTCACGAACATCACCGACTACGGTGCGTTCGTCGAGCTGGAGCCGGGCATCGAAGGCCTGATCCACGTCTCCGAGATGTCCTGGACGAAGAAGAACGTCCATCCGGGCAAGATCGTCTCCACCTCGCAGGAGGTTGAGGTGATGATCCTCGAGGTCGATCCGGTCAAGCGCCGTATCTCGCTCGGCCTGAAGCAGACACTGTCGAACCCGTGGGAGAGCTTCTCCGAGAAGTACCCGATCGGCTCGATCGTCGAAGGCGAAGTCAAGAACAAGACCGAGTTCGGCCTGTTCATCGGCCTCGACGGCGACGTCGACGGCATGGTCCACCTGTCGGATCTCGACTGGAACCGTCCGGGCGAGCAGGTCATCGACGAGTACAACCGCGGCGACATGGTCAAGGCGCAGGTGCTCGACGTCGACATCGACAAGGAGCGCATCTCGCTCGGCATCAAGCAGGTCGGCGGCGATCCGTTCGTCGAGGCTTCCGGCGAGCTGCGCAAGGGCGCTGTCGTCACCTGCGAGATCACCGCAGTGACCGAAGGCGGCCTGGAAGTTCGTCTGGCCGACAGCGACCTGACCTCCTTCATCCGTCGCGCCGACCTGTCGCGCGATCGTTCGGAGCAGCGTCCGGAGCGCTTCGCCGTCGGCGAGAAGGTCGATGCCCGCATCACCAACTTCGACAAGAAGGCCCGCAAGGTCGCCGTCTCGATCAAGGCGCTGGAAATCGCCGAAGAGAAGGAAGCGGTCGCCCAGTACGGCTCGTCGGATTCGGGTGCGTCGCTCGGCGACATCCTCGGCGCCGCCCTCAAGGCACGCCAGGACAGCGAAGAGTAATCTTCCCGTCCCATCGAACTAAGGAAACGCCCCGGCTCGTCCGGGGCGTTTTCGTTTGGGGCCGATGCAGAAATCGCCTGTGCCGACAATCGCTTGGCACGGACTTGTTTGATTCTGCATTGCAAAACATGTAACCCGTTCTGGGTCTTCGAGATCGACCGGGAGCGCATGGATGAGCATGGACGCGGATCAGATCCTGGATCGCCGACGGTTACGGCGAAAACTGACCACCTGGCGCATCCTCGCCTTCGTGGCGGCGGCGCTCGCCATCGTCGGCGGCGGCCTGCTGGCGGCCGGTCCCGACGGCATCGGCGGACGCTCCCGCCCGCACATCGCCCGGGTGACGATCTCCGGCTTCATCTCCGAAAACCAGGACCAGCTCGACCTGATCGACAAGATCGCGAAGAGCGACGCCGTGCAGGGCGTGATCGTCTCGATCAATTCAGGCGGCGGCGCCACCGCCGGCGGCGAGGCGCTCTATGACGCCATCCGCAAGCTCGCCGCCGAGAAACCGACCGTAGCCGCGATCCGCACCGTCGGCGCCTCGGCCGCCTACATGACCGCCATCGCCACCGACCACATCGTCGCCTATCGCAGCTCGATCACCGGCTCGATCGGAGTCGTCGCCGCTGAAGGCGGCGCCCTCCCCCTTCGCGCCGCCCTCGCCCGAGTCGCTCGCCGTCATCGACAGCCTGATCCGCGATACCTACAACTGGTTCGTCGACATCGTCGCCGAGCGCCGCAAGCTCGACCGGCCGAAGGCGCTCGCGCTTGCGGATGGCCGCGTCTATTCCGGCCACCAGGCGCTCGAGGCCGGGCTGATCGACGAGATCGGCGGCGAGGAGGCGGCGATCGGCTGGCTGACAACCAAGCGCGGCGTCGATGCGCGCCTGCACGTGATCGACTGGGAGCCCGAAGGCAGCTCCAGCCCGTTCTCCTTCGCCAGCGCCGCTTTCGCCTGGCTGGCGCGCGAGGCCGGCTTCGCGCCGGACTGGCTGCGCGGCAGCGGCCTTTCCGGCCTGATCCCCGCCAGACTCCAGCTTGACGGTCTCCTATCCGTTTGGCAGGCTCCGGCGGGTCTGAACGACGCTGCGGGGGCTCCGCGGTGATCAAGTCCGAACTGGTGCAGAAGATCGCCGAACAGAATCCGCATCTCTACCAGCGGGATGTGGAGCACATCGTCAATTCGATCCTCGACGAGATCATCGATGCGCTGGCCCGGGGCGACCGGGTCGAACTCCGCGGTTTCGGGGCCTTTTCGGTGAAGAACCGGCCGGCGCGACAGGGCCGCAACCCGCGCACCGGCTCGAAGGTCGAGGTCACCGAGAAATACGTGCCGTTCTTCAAGACCGGCAAGGAGATGCGCGAGCGTCTC
>JAFKJZ010000609.1 GCA_017305815.1 Hyphomicrobiales bacterium | reverse complement strand
CTACGAAACCAAGGCGGCAAGCCGGCCGGCGTGGGAATCCCGCAATCGGCCGGAAGGAGGAGATCGACGGGGGACCGCAAGGCAATCCAGGCCGGTGAAAGCGATGCCGAAAGAGCGCCGGCAACGGGCGGCCGCAACAGCCGCGACGCGACAGCGCCGCATCGCCTGGCCGATCGCCGCGCGGCGCTTCCGGATCCGCCTAGGCCGCCATCGACGCCGTCGAGTTGAAGAACAGGGCCTGGCTGATAGCCGCCTTCACCGTGCGCGGGTCGAACGGCTTGGTAAGCAGGAAGGTGGGCTCCGGCCGCTCGCCGGTGAGCAGGCGCTGCGGGAAGGCGGTGATGAAGATCACCGGCAGCGTGAAGCTCGCCAGGATGTCCTTGACCGCGTCGATGCCCGACGAGCCGTCCGCCAGATGAATATCGGCAAGGACCAGACCGGGCTTCTCGCGGATGGCCGCCTCGACGGCATCGGCACGGGTCCGCGCCACAGCGGCGACCTCGTGGCCGAGTTCCTGCACGATGCCGGTCAGGTCCATCGCGATCAGCGGCTCATCCTCGATGACGAGAACGCGCGTGCGTGTCTGGCGGTCGATCTCTGCCAGCGCCTCGGTCAGAAGGGGCTGGATGCGCTCGCCCGGAATGCCCATGACGGCAGCCGTATCGGCATCGGAGAACCCCTCCATGGCCGTCAGGAGCAGGGCCTGCCGGCTTTCCGGCGTCATGGCCGCGAGACGCTGCTGCGCCGTCGCTTCCTGCCGGCTCAATCCGTCGATTGTCGCGTCGGCGCCGAGCTGAGTGCCGGACCAGATCGCGTGGAACAGGCGATAGAGGGCAATCTTGGGATGGACGCTGCGATCGATGACGGCTGGCGAATTGACGATCGCATGCAGGCAGGCGCGGACATAGGCGTCGCCGCTGGTTTGGCCGCCGGTCAACGCACGCGCATAACGCCGCAGAAACGGCAGATGCGGCGCAAGTGCCTGCGAAAGACTCTCGGGCATGAATTCCCCTCCGTAGTGATCACTCTTTGATGCAGAACGCGGCGCGGGCCGATCGGTTCCCGATTCAGGACAAGTTTCGTGACGACTTTTCCGGCAACCATTTTTTAGGTGTCAAATTCATAGGAACCATTCTCGAGGTACGGCATTTCCATCCCGACAAAGACGCGCCGCGATCGTTACGGAGCGCAGCTTGGGCACAGCCAGGACAAGAAACGTGGAAAATAACGACAGCAATGCGAAAAGCGCCGAGTTTCGCTCGCCACTTCCCGCTCCCAACAGCCAGGAAGAAAAAGAGGACTGGATCGGGCGGCAATTGCGCCGTGTCTTCGACAATGCGCTGAACGAGCCTCTGCCGGACGACATCATGTCCCTTCTGAACCGGATCGACGACGAACCGGCCCCGGACGACCAGAAATCCCCGAAGGGCGGCGCCTGAGCCCCAGGCCCGCGATTCCCGAACGCGTGAGCCCGAAGCCCGCGACCGCCCTATATGGGAACTGCCCAAGGCAGTGATTGCCACGGAGTCAGACATGAAGAATGAACTGGTCGACGCCCTGCCCATGCTGCGCGCCTTCGCCCGCTCTCTGAGCGGCAATCGCGACCGCGCCGATGACCTCGTGCAGGAAACCGTCATGCGCGCGCTGGCCAACAAGGACAAGTTCCAGGCCGGCACCAATCTGCACGCCTGGCTGGTGACCATCCTGCGCAACCAGTATTACTCGGAAGGCCGCAAGCGCCGGCGCGAGGTCGAGGACTCGGAGGGGGCGCATGCGGCCCGGCTCGCCGACATCGGCGGCCAGCACGGCCATCTCGAGCTCGACGACTTCCTGCGCGCCATGCAGCTTCTCCCCGACGAGCAGCGCGAGGCGCTTGTGCTGATCGGCGCGAGCGGCTTTTCCTACGAGGAAGCTGCCGACATCTGCGAAGTGAAGGTCGGTACGGTGAAGAGCCGCGTCTCGCGCGCCCGCGCCCGCCTGGAAGAGATCATGAGCGGCGGCGTGCCCCTGCCCCCCGCCGAAACGGCGAAACGCTCGGCCGACGAGATCCAGCAGGCGATGGCACTGCGCACCGGCTGAGTTTTTTCCGTATATCGAGGCCCAACAAAAAAGCCCCGCGATCGCTCGATCGCGGGGCTTTTGCTTGTTCCGGTGCCGATCGGGCGTCAGGCCCTCCGCATCAAATGCATGACACCGGAGATCAGGAAAAGAACGATCGCGACGACGAAGATGATCTTCGCGATGCCGATCGCCGTGCCGGCGATGCCGCCAAAGCCAAGAATGGCAGCCACAAGCGCTACGACGAGAAAGAAGATCGCCCAGCTCAGCATCAGGTCCTCCATGAATGTCTGCGGCATCGGGCCGCTCGAACATTCAATGCGGACAGAGCCCGCGAGTTCCCGTCTTCACGGATGGTCTGGCGACACCGTCAACGACATGCATCCCGGCGTCAGCGCCCCCGATTACTCGCCCGAAGGCTCGCGGCCGGTGATCGCGATACCGAAGCCCTGCAGGCCGACATATTGCCGTTCCTGCGACGACAGCAGGCGGATCGAGCGCACCTTCAGATCCCGGAGGATCTGCGCGCCGACGCCGATCTCGCGCCAGCGCTCCTTGCGCTGCCGCGCCGACATGTGACGCTCCTCGCCGTCGCCGGCGGCGGAACCATCCGGCCGCACGACGGCCGGGTCGCGGATCAGCACGAACACGCCGCGATCGGCGGCGCCGACCTTGCGGAGCGTCGTCTCGAGCCAGCCCTTCGAATCCGGCCCGCGCGAGATCAAATCGGAAATCGGGTTGGCGCGATGGATGCGGACCAGCACGTCCGGCTGCTCGGCGACGTCGCCGAAGACGATGGCGAGATGCTGCAGCGGATCGAACGGCGTCTCGTAGACGAAGGCCGTCGCCGTGCGGCCGCCGACCGGAACCTGGAAGCTGTCGACGACCTTGACGAAGTTCTCGGTGCGGGCGCGATAGGCGATCAGGTCCTCGATCGAGATGATCTTGAGGGCGTGCTCCTTGGCGAATTCCAGCAGTTCCGGCAGCCGCTTGACGGTGCCGTCGTCATTGACGACCTCGGCCAGCACGCCGGCGGGTTCCAGCCCGGCCAGGCGGGCGAGATCGGTCGCGGCCTCGGTGTGGCCGGAACGGATCAGCACACCGCCCTCGCGCGAGATCAGGGGGAAGATATGGCCGGGACGCAGGAAGTCCGAGGCGGTGCAATTGTCGTTGGCGAGCGCCTGGATGGTGTTGGCGCGCTCCTCGGCCGAAATGCCCGTGGTGAGCCCGACCTTGTAGTCGACCGTCACGGTGAAGGCGGTGCGCATCGGATCGCGGTTGTTCGCAACCATCGGCGGCAGGTGCAGGGCCTCGGCGCGGTCGGCGCTGACGGGCACGCAGATGATGCCGCTGGTATGGCGGATCATGAACGCGACCTTGTCTGCGGTCGCCTTGGACGCGGCCATGATCAGATCGCCCTCGTTCTCGCGATCCGTGTCGTCGACGACGACGATCAGTTCGCCGGCAGCGATCGCGGCGACGGCTTCTTCAATCGTATTGAGGGCCATGAACCATGTCCGTATGCGGATAAGATCCTGTCCTTATAAGCAATCGTCCGCGGAGTGCTACTCAGGAAGCTGTTAAAACGGTTGTCTGATGACCGTATGGGCCTTACCAGTATCGCCACCGTAGGAGCGGCGTTGTTCGCGCGCGAACAGAGGAAGAGAAGACGAATGGCAGATATCAAGCGTTTTTCCGGTCGGGGAGCGATCGTTACCGGCGGTGCCTCGGGCATCGGGTTCAAGACCGCCGAGCGCATTGTCTCCGAGGGCGGAACAGTCTGTATCTGGGACGTGGACGCAGCCCGCATCGACGCCGCCAAGGCCGCGCTCGGACCGAACGCGCATGGTGTCCAGCTCGACATTTCCAAGGCGGACCAGGTCGAGGCCGCCGTGCAGACCGCTGAGGGCCATCTCGGCAAGATCGACATCCTGATCTGCTCGGCCGGCGTCGCCGGCAAGAACGCGCTCGTCGTCGACTATCCGATCGACGAATGGCAGCGTGTCTTCGACATCAACGTCCACGGCCTGTTCTACTGCAACCGCTTCGTCGCTCCGCGCATGCAGAAGAACGGCTATGGCCGCATCGTCAACGTCGCCTCGATCGCCGGCAAGGAAGGCAACCCGACCGCGTCGGCGTATTCCGCGTCCAAGGCGGCCGTGATCGGCTTCACCAAGTCGCTCGGCAAGGAACTCGCCAAGGACAACATCACGGTCAACGCCATCACCCCGGCGACGATCGACACGCCGATCCTGCAGCAGGTCAGCCAGGCGCATATCGACTACATGCTGTCGAAGATCCCGATGGGCCGCTTCGGCAAGGTCGAGGAGGCCGCCGCCATCCTGACCTGGCTCGCCAGCGAGGAATGCTCGTTCACCACCGGCGCCGTGTTCGACCTTTCGGGCGGCCGCGCGACGTACTGATTAAAGCTTCTCTTCAAAGCCGGCCTCCGGCCACATATGCGGCCGGAGGCCCTTTTTGTTTGAACGCTGCCGCTATCCTTCACCTCTCC
>JAFKJZ010000608.1 GCA_017305815.1 Hyphomicrobiales bacterium | reverse complement strand
TGCAGCAATTGTTCAAAGGAGCGGCCGTCATAATCGGCATAGAACTTCTGCGCGAGCGCGCCGAGCTGATTCCATTTGTAGCCGGTTTCCGGAAAGTCGACCGGCTCGCCGGCGTCCCGCCGCGTATGCCACTTCAGCACCAGCTCGTTCCATCCGGTCAGATAGGCGACGAGGTCCCGCACGCTCATGCGGGTCCCCTTCGCATGACCGTCGAGCGTCTTCTCCCCGGTCCGATCGGCGGGAATGGTGGCGAGCTCCCGCATCAGCCTGGCATAGGCGTCGTCGATCGCCTCCAGAAGTGCATCCTTGCCGTCCGGAACCGCCATCGAGCCCCTCCATCCTCGGTTGCAGGATGGCATAGCCCTCGCGCCCGCGCTTCGCAAACCGTCGATCCCGTCCGGGCGCACGGTTGAGGCTTGGCAGCGACGCCCCGTCGGGGCTATCCAGACGTTCCGCTGTCCGGGGCCAGTTCATGTCATTGCTTCCGCGAGCCTTCGCCTGGCTGTTCAACCGGCCCTATCTGCTGCTCGCCCTCACCTTCCTGTTCTGGGCGATCAACATCGTGCTCGGACGCTATGTCGCCGGCTCGATCCCGCCGGTGGCGCTGGCGCAGGTGCGCTGGGCCGGGGCATCGCTGATCATCCTGCCCTTCGCCTGGCCGCATCTGAAGCGCGACTGGCCGGCGATCCGTGGCAGCCTCGCCATCATGCTGCTGCTCGCCGCATCCGGCATCGGCGCCTACAACACGCTCGCCTATTACGGGCTGCAATATACCGAGGCGCTGAACGGCCTCCTGATGCAGTCGATCGCCCCGCTCGTCATCGGCGTGTGGTCGCTGATCCTGTTCCGAGACCGCATGACGGCACCGCAGATCACCGGCGTCTGCCTGTCGCTCTCCGGCGTCGTGCTGATCATCTGCCGCGGCGACCCGATGGTGCTGCTGCACCTGACGCTCAACATCGGCGACATCATCATGCTGCTGGCGATCAGCTGCTACGGCTTCTATTCGGCGCTGCTGAAGAAGAGCCCGCGCATCCACTATCTGTCGATGCTGGGCTTCACCATTCCCGCCGGCGCGACGATGATCCTGCCGTTCTGGATCTGGGAGATGGTCTCCGGCAAGTTCATGCACGCGACGCCGCTCACCTTCGCCGTGCTCGCCTATGTCGTCGTGATCCCGTCCGTCGTCGCCTACATGTTCTTCAACCGCGGCGTCGCGCTGATCGGGCCGAACCGCGCCGGTCCGTTCTTCCATCTGCTGCCGGTCTTCGGCTCGATCATCGCCATCCTCTTCCTCGGCGAGCAGCCGCGCTGGTATCACGGCGCCGGCTATGCGCTGATCATCGGCGGCATCGCGCTGGCGCAATTGAGCCTCTCCAGGATCCGCGCCTTCGGGCGGTGACTCTCGAACCGGCCGCTGGGCACTGTCAGGTCACGGCCGAACGCCCCCGCCCCTCCGCACTCTCGCCGTCATCCCGGGCGAAGACCCGGGATCCATGCAGCCGGGTTGGCCGCCGCGTGAAGTGCCCGCTCGTGCGGATGGATGGATCCCTGCTTTCGCAAAGATGACGGAGACGTCTGGTCCCGCCGACGAGAGCCCAAGAAAAAAAGGGCGACGGTTGCCCGTCGCCCTCTTCATTCCAGTGCCGAGAGAGGATCTCAGAAGTTCAGGCGCTTGGCCTGAACGACGCCCTCGAGACCGCTGACGCGGTCGAGCACGCTATCGGAGATTTCCTCGTCGAGGCCGATCAGAGCGATCGCATCCTCGCCGGCGGCCTTGCGGCCGAGGTTGAAGGTGGCGATGTTGATGCCCTCGCCGCCCAGCAGGCTGGCGAAGCGGCCGATGAAGCCCGGCTTGTCCTTGTTGGTGACGTAGAGCATGTGAGGACCGAGCTCGGCCTCCATGTTGATGCCCTTGATCTCGATGATGCGCGGCTTGACGTCGCCGAACACCGTGCCGGCGACCGAACGCTCCTGGCGCTCCGTCGTCACGGTCAGGCGGATATAGTTCTCATAGGCGCCCTGCTGCTCGCGCCGGACTTCCTCGACCGCGATGCCGCGTTCCTTGGCGACGGCCGGTGCCGAGACCATGTTGATGGTCTGCAGCTGCGGCCGCAGCACGGCGGCAAGCGCCGCCGCCGTCAGCGCGCGGACGTTCATCTCGGCGACGTCGCCCTCATATTCGAGGCGGATCGCCTTGATGCCGCTCTCGGTGAGCTGGCCGGCGAAGGAGCCGAGCTGCTCGGCGAGCTTGACGAACGGCGTCAGGCGCGGCGCTTCCTCGGCCGTGATCGACGGCATGTTCAGCGCGTTGGAGACGGCGCCCTTGGTCAGGTAGTCCGACATCTGCTCGGCGACCTGCAGCGCGACATTCTCCTGCGCTTCCGTGGTCGAGGCGCCGAGATGCGGCGTCGCGACGACGTTGGGCAGGCCGAACAGGACGTTCTCGGTCGCGGGCTCTTCCTCGAACACGTCGAAGCCGGCGCCGGCGACCTTGCCGGACTTCAGCGCCTCGGCCAGGTCCTTCTCGACGACGAGGCCGCCGCGGGCGCAGTTGATGATGCGGACGCCGTCCTTCATCTGCGCGATCGCCTTGGCGTCGATGATGCCGCGGGTCTTGTCGATCAGCGGCGTGTGCAGGGTGATGAAGTCGGCGCGACGGAACAACTCGTCCAGCTCGACCTTCTCAACGCCGAGATCGACGGCGCGCTCGGGCGACAGGAACGGATCGAAGGCGATGACGCGCATCTTCAGGCCGACGCCGCGCTCGGCGACGATCGAGCCGATATTGCCGCAGCCGATGATGCCGAGCGTCTTGCCCGTCACCTCGACGCCCATGAAGCGGTTCTTCTCCCACTTGCCGGCCTGGGTCGAAGCATTGGCCTCGGGGATCTGGCGGGCGGTGGCGAAGATCATCGCGATCGCGTGTTCGGCAGTGGTGATCGAATTGCCGAAGGGCGTGTTCATCACGATGATGCCCTTGGCGGTCGCGGCCGGGATGTCGACATTGTCGACGCCGATGCCGGCGCGGCCGATGACGCGCAGGTTCTTCGCCGCGGCGATCACCTTCTCAGTCACCTTGGTATTCGAGCGGATGGCGAGACCATCATAGTTGCCGATGATCTCGAGCAGCTTCTCCTTGTCCTTGCCGAGGTCGGGCAGGTAGTCGACCTCGACGCCACGATCCTTAAAGATCTGGACGGCGGTCTTGGAGAGCTTGTCGGAAATGAGAACGCGCGGTGCCATGCTGAATGGTTCCTTTGGGTTCGCCACCGTCACCATCCGTCGTCATCCCGGACGAAGCGAAGCGGAGATCCGGGATCCATCCGGCCGAAGCCTGGAACTGGATGGATCCCCGCTTTCGCGGGGATGACGCCAAAGGGACAAGCTGGCGCATCAAACGGGGAATGAAAATGGTGGCCGGGGCGAACCCCGGCCGGAACGCGCTGGGAATCAGGCCGCCTGGAGGGCGGCCTTCTGCGATGCGAAGGCCCAGTCGAGCCACTCGGTGACGACTTCGAGATCCGAGGCCTCGATCGTGGCGCCGGCCCAGATGCGCAGGCCCGCCGGGGCGTCGCGGTAGGAGCCGATATCATAGGCGACGCCGGCCTTGTCGAGCGCGGTCGAGATCGCCTTGGCGAAGGCGGCCTGTTCCTTGTCGTCGAGCGCCTTGACCGCCGGATCGGTGATGATCAGGCAGACCGAGGTGTTGGAGCGCGTATCCTCGACGACGGGCAGGAAGTCGATCCAGTCTGATTTCTCGACCCAGTCGGCCAGCACCTTGAGGTTGGCGTCCGCACGGGCGGCGAGCGCCTTCCAGCCGCCGAGCGACTGGGCCCAGGTGAGCGCGTCGAGATAATCCTCGACGGCCAGCATGGACGGCGTGTTGATCGTCTCGCCGACGAAGATGCCGTCGATCAGCTTGCCGCCCTTGGTCATGCGGAAGATCTTCGGCAGCGGCCAGGCCGGCTTGTAGGTCTCGAGCCGCTCAACGGCGCGCGGGCTCAGGATCAGCATGCCGTGGGCGCCCTCGCCGCCGAGCACCTTCTGCCAGGAGAAGGTGACGACATCGAGCTTGTCCCAGGCGAGATCCTGCGCGAAGGCGGCCGAGGTGGCGTCGCAGATGGTCAGGCCGGCGCGGTCGGCGTCGATCCAGTCGCCGTTCGGAACGCGGACACCCGAGGTGGTGCCGTTCCAGGTGAAGACGACGTCGCGGTCGAAATCGACCTGATTGAGGTCGGGAAGCTTGCCGTAGTCGGCCTTGAAGGTACGGGTGTCTTCAAGCTTCAGCTGCTTGACGACATCCGTGACCCAGCCCTCGCCGAAAGATTCCCAGGCGAGCATGTCGACGCCACGGGCGCCAAGCATCGACCACAGCACCATCTCGACGGCGCCCGTGTCGGAAGCCGGCACGATGCCGATGCGATAGTCGGCGGGAACGCCGAGCACGTCGCGGGTCAGGTCGATTGCCTTCTGGAGCTTGGTCTTGCCGATCTTGGCCCGGTGGGATCGGCCGAGGGCCGCATCCTTGAGCGCTTCGAAGGTCCATCCAGGACGCTTGGCGCAGGGGCCG
>JAFKJZ010000607.1 GCA_017305815.1 Hyphomicrobiales bacterium | reverse complement strand
GGAGCATCAGCCGCTGCGACGCGCTGGAATGGTGCGGGCGTCATGACGCGCTCATCTCGCGGCCGGAGAGCGACTGCGCCACGCGGTTGGCGGCAAGTACTGTGGCGAGAATGACGAGCCCTGGCATGGTGGTGAGCCACCATGCGGCGGTCATGTAGTCCCTGCCGCCTGCTACCAGCAGGCCCCATTCGGGCGTGGGTGGCGGAGGGCCGAAGCCGAGGAAGGACAGCGCCGACACGCTCAGGATGGCCCAGCCTAGTTCCAGGGTCGCGAGCACGACGACAGGGCCTAGCGCATTTGGAATGATGTGTCGGCGCAGCACGGTGAGACGGCTAGTTCCGGCGAACAGCGTCGCTTCCACGAAGGCGCCGGACCGGATCTTCAGCACCTGCGACCGCGTCACGCGGGCGAAGCCGGCGACGCTGCCGATGCCGACGGCAATCGCGATGTTGACCATGCCGAAGCCGAGCGCATTGATGATTGCAAGCGAGATCAGCAGCATCGGTACGGACAGGAGCACGTCCATCAGCCGCATCAGGATGTCGTCGACCCAACGCCCGACATAGCCGGCCGCGAGCCCGATGCCGCATCCGACCAACATGCCGATGCCGACGGCCAGCACGACCGCCTTCAGGGACTGACGGGTGCCGTAGACGACGCGCGTGAACAGATCGCGGCCCATCTGGTCGGTGCCGAACCAGTGTTCCGCGCTGGGCGGCTTCAGCCGTGCGCCGCCCTGGCCGCGAATCGGGTTGTAGGAGGTGAGGAGTTCTGGAAACAGCGCAGCGAGCGCGATGACGGCGAGGACGATGACGGCGAGCGACAGCCCCGGTTGCCGGAGGGCGGCCCGCGCGAGGCGGCTGGCGAGGTCCCCGGCGGCCCTGACGGCGGCTGGTCCGCGCGATGGCCGGTCGGCGAGATCGCCGTCGCGTGGCTCGGTGACGCCGATGCTGCTCATGAGCGGCCTCCCGCGCCTGCCGTGCGTCGCACGCCGATTTCGATGCGCGGATCGATCAGCGGATAAAGGATGTCGACGATGAGATTGACCGTGACGAAGACCGAGGCGGCGAAGAGGACCGCGACCAGCACGATAGGCGTATCCTGGAAGAGGACCGCCTTGACCGTCAGCAGGCCGATCCCCGAGCGGGAGAACACGGTCTCGACAACGACCGAGCCGGCGATGAGCTGGCCGCTCGCCATGCCAAGGGCGGTGACGACCGGGATGACCGAGTTCCGGAACGCATGTCCAAAGATGAGCCGGGCCCGGCTCGCGCCGCGTCCCTGCGCGGTCGCGACATAGGCGGAGCCCAGCGCCGACCGCAGGCCGCGCGACAGGATCTGCGCGATCAGCGCGGTGGTCGGAATGGCGAGGACGAAGGCCGGCAGGATGAGATTGGCCAGGCCTTCATTGCCCATGCCGGGCAGCAGTCTCAGCTTGAACGAGAAGATCTGCAGCAGGACGAGGCCGATCCAGAAGGAGGGCATCGAAACCCCGATCACCGGAAGCGCCTGCAGTGCATGGCGAAGCTTTTGGGAGCGGACATAGGCCGTCAACAGCGACAGGCCGGTGCCGAGCAGGAGCGCGAAGACGAGTGCCAGCGCCGCGAGCTTTAGCGTTTCGGGCACGGCTTGCGCGAACATCGGCAGCGCGCCTTGCCCCGTCTGCACCGAGACGCCGAAATCTCCATGCAGCGCCGCTGCGAGGGCGCGCAGATATTGAACCAGGACCGATCGGTCCAGTCCCATCTCGGCGCGCATCCTTTCCAGCGCCTCGGCCGAGAACCCGCTGCCGCCTGCGCCCAGGTTCATCTTGCTGAGCGCCGCATCGCCGGGAAGCACGTAGAGAAGAAGGAATGCCGCGGTGAAGGTCGCCCAGAGGACGCCCAAGGCATGAAGCGCTCGTTTCAGAACGAAGCTTCCCATCGTTTCGGTATCCGCATTGCAGGAAAAGAAGGCGGGCGGGACAAAGGCTCCCGCCCGTCATGCGCGCGTCAGTTGGAGGCGGCCGTATCGACGGTCGCGTCATAGAGGATCTGGCTGGTCGAACCGGCGCCCGGACCGCCCCAGTCGACGCCCTTCACCTTGCCGTTCTCGGACCAGAGTTCCTGGGTGAAGAACACCGGAACGGCGAAGGCCTGTTCCAGGATCGTCTTCTGCACGGCGTCGGTCAGCTTCCTGCGCTCGGACGGATCCTTGGTCGCGCGCTGCGCCTCGAGCGGCGCGTCGATCGCGTTCTCGGCCGGCAGGCGGAAGCGGTTCAAGGCCTTGGTCGAATAGAGCTGGCGCAGCACGTCCGGGTCGCCCAGTGACCATTCCCAGCGATGCAGGTCGTAGTCGCCGGCCAGCAGCGCTTCGTCATAGGCGCCGCCGGTCAGCGGACGCAGCTTGAGTTCGAAGCCCGCGTCGCGGACCTGCTGCTGCACCACCTCGAGGAAGGCCTGATTGATCGGCGCGGCATAGAACGAGATCGTGATGCTGAGCGGCTTGCCGTCCTTGACGCGGATGCCGTCGCCGCCCGGGACCCATCCGGCTTCGTCGAGCAGCTTCTTCGCGCCGTCGAGGTCAAAGGCGAGGAGTTCGCTCTGGTCGAGATAGCCTGGGGTCTTGCGGGTCAGGACACCCGAAGCGGGGATCTTGTAGCCGGAGAAGGCGAGGTCGACGACCTCCTGGCGATTGATGGCCTTGCTGAAGGCGAGCCGCACCGGCTGGTCGGCGAGGATGCCGCGCGACGTATTGATGAGCAGGTTGACGGCCGTGCCGAGCGACTCGATCTTGCTGAGCGGGAAACCTTCCTGCTCGAGCGTCGCCGCATCGTCATAGCCGGTGGCCTGGATGATATCGACCTGGCCACTGCGGAGCGCGCCGGTGCGGACCGTCGCTTCCGGGATGATGCGATAGACGATGCGGTCGAGATGCGCCTCGCCGCCATGCTTGCGCAGCGCCGACGGCCAGTTGTAGCCGGCGCGCTTCACGAGTTCGGTCTTCTCGTTCAGCTTGACGTCGTCGAGCACGAACGGGCCGGAGCCGACGACGCCTTCATGGCACCGCTGCTCGGGCGTCTTGGCCAGCGTCGCGGGCGAGACGATGCCCAGTTCGCCCGTCGAGGTGGCGGCGAGGAAGGGCACGTTCGGCTGGTCGAAATCGATCCGGATCGTGTGGTCGTCGACGACGCTGATCGCCTTCGCTCCCTTGAAATACGAGGCGCCGGCCGCGCCGGGGATCTTCGAGACCGTATCGAAATTCGCCTTCACCACATTCGCGTCGAGCTTGCTGCCGTCGCTGAAGGTCACATCCTGGCGCAGATGGAACGTGTAGCTCGTCGCGTCATCGCTGATGTCCCAGGACTGGGCCAGCCAGGGCACGATCCTCGACGGGTCTTCGTAGCTCTGGTCCGTCAGGGAATCGACAAGGCCTCGGCCTTCGATCGCGGCGTAGCCGTAGTTGTCCTGCTGCGGATCGATGCACTGCGACTGCTCGGCCAGGCCGATGGTGAGCACGCGCTGTTCCTGGCCGGCAGCCGATGCCAGGGGCGGGAAAGCCAGCAGGGCCGCCAGCGCCACGCCGTAGCGCGCGCCTGCGGGCGTGACAAACAGGACCTTTTTCATTTTGATGTCTCCGGCGAAATCGGCGCGGCCCCGGGGAGGGGAGCTTCATTGCGGAGAGAATAGAGATAGACGACTATCTCTACAGACTTGATAGACTAAAGAATGCGCCGCGGACGGAAAATGCTCCTGCCTATGGGGATCGCCTGAGGCGGTGGGGCGCTGACGACGGTTTCTCGCCACTATCCGCCGCCTCGCTGTGAAGCCCCGGATCCGATGGGGCCTGAAGGGAGGGCGTTCACGCGGATGCACAGCAAGGTTCCCGGCCGGAGCGGACGCTTTTTCCGCGAGCTTGGTCGTCTCGCACAACCCCTTCGGCTTCGCGCGTCATCCGGGTCGACAAGCCCCTTCAAAGGCGATACGGAAGGCCACGGGGGCCTATAGCTCAATGGTTAGAGCCGACCGCTCATAACGGTCTGGTTCCAGGTTCGAGTCCTGGTGGGCCCACCACTTCCCCGTTTCATGTGATCTCATACTAGCTCAGCCTGCCTCAAAAAAGCAAGGAGAGGCTTGGGTTCTGCGGCTCGGGGCGTTCACCATAGTCTCAACTGATTTCTTGGCATCTCGGAGAATTGTCGGTATTTTGAAAGGGAGATACCGTCACCCTTTCCGGGAATACCGTCAGTGCCCCTCTCCGATGTTGCCTGCCGTAACGCCAAGGCCCTCGCGAGGGCGCAGAAGCTCGCAGATGCGGGCGGGCTATACCTCTACGTATCTACAGCTGGCGGCAAACTCTGGCGCTGCGACTATCGGTTTATCGGGCAGCGCCGAACTGCCAGCTTCGGTGCGTACCCTCATGTTGGCCTGGCTGAAGCTCGCCGCCTGCGCGATGAGCTCAAGGCGCAGATCGCCGCCGGCGTCGACCCTGCCGCCGCCAAGAAGGCGGCGAAACGGAGCGCCAAATCGGCGGCAGGGAACTCCTTCGAGACGATCGCCCGTACTCAACCCGACTTATGAGTCGGCTCGAGGCAGATGTTTTTCCACCCTTGGGCGCTCGGCCAATTTCCGCGATCGAACCGCCAGAGATCCTGGATGCAGTGCGAAAGGTCGAAGGACGCGGCGCCGTGGAACTGGCGAAACGCGAACTCCAGACCATTGGGCAGATCTTTCGGTTCGCCATCGCGAGCGGGCGGGCTACGCGTGATCCCACACGGGATCTGGTCGGCGCTCTCAAGTCGCCGGGCCGGGTGAAGCACCGACGCGCCCTTCCAATTGCTGAGTTGCCGGGCTTCATGCGAGCGTTGGGCGCCTACGATGGGGAGCCCGCAACCCGCCTCGCTCTTGAGCTCATGGTCCTGACATTTGTCAGAACTTCAGAGCTCCGCGCCGCTCAATGGTCGGAATTTGAGGGGCTGGGCGGTGGCGAGCCGCTGTGGCGCATTCCGGCCGAACGAATGAAAATGCGCTTTGAGCATCTGGTGCCCTTGGCCCCCCAGGCGGTCGCGGCGCTGGCAGAATTGCGAGCATATTCCGGCAGAAGCGCTTTCCTGTTCCCATCACCCGGTAAGGAGGGCTTCATGTCGAATAACACGATGCTCTTCGCGATGTACCGCATGGGCTATCACGGTCGAGCTACGGTTCATGGCTTCCGCGGCGTGGCGTCGACCTGGCTCAACGAGGCAGGCTATTCGACGGACTGGATCGAGCGTCAGCTGGCCCACGACGAGCGCAACGACCACGATCTTGAGATGGGT
>JAFKJZ010000606.1 GCA_017305815.1 Hyphomicrobiales bacterium | reverse complement strand
CGACCGCTCCTGGTACAACCGCGCCGGCGTCGAGACGGTGATGGGCTTCTGTACCCCGGACGAGCGCAAGGTCTTCCTGCAGCAGGCGCCGGTGCTGGAGGCCGGGCTGATCGATTCCGGCACGATCCTGTTCAAGTTCTGGCTCGACATCGGCCAGGAAATGCAGCTGAAGCGGTTCCACGAGCGCCGGCATAACCCGCTCAAGATCTGGAAGCTGTCGCCGATGGACTATGCGGCGCTGGGCAAGTGGAAGGACTATTCGAAGGCGCGCGACTCCATGCTGGAGGCGACGCATACCGACAAGTCGCCCTGGATCATCGCGCTCGCCAACGACAAGCGCCGCGCGCGGCTGAACATCATCCGCTACGTGCTCGGCAAGATCGACTATCCCGGCCGCGACAAGGACATCGTGCGCGAGCCGGATCCGCTGATCCTCGGCAGCGGCCCGCGCTTCCTCAAGAAGGGGTAACCGCCGCGCCGCCCCCCGGTCGCGCCGCCACCGCGGCCGGGCGCGCTTGCCGAAGTTTTGCCTTCAGGCGGTGCTATCAACCGTTCGTTCACCCTTTTTCGGTCATCCCGAGCGAATGAGCCAACTTCAAACGGTCCTGCGCCGCTCCGTCGCGCATCTCGACCCGTCGGATCACGACGGTCGGGAACGTACGTTCACCAATGCGCGCGAAGCCATGATCCGGCTGCTGTGGTCCTACGACCCGCCGCTGACGCCCAAGGAAATCGACAGCAAGATCGACGAGTTCGACGCCGTCGTCGCCTCGATCGCGCGCGAAGGCGACGAGGCCGGCGCGCCGGCGACGAAAGTCAGTCCAGCCGCCGCGGAAGCGAAGGCGTCGTCCGAGCCGGGCCGCCTTGCCGTGCCGAAATCCGAGATCGTCGCCGCGCCGGCGGCGACCTCCTTCGCGACCAGCCTGGTGCTGCCGCCGCGCGAGCCGGTGCGCAAGCTGGCGCGGTTCGAGCCGCTGTCGCAGATCGGCTCGCCCACGCCCGGCGACGCGGCCCGAACGAAGGCGACGACGTCGTCGGAAGCTGGACCGCCGAGCCCCGACGCGGCGGTGATCGCCGCGCTTGCCGCGCTCGACAAGGCAGCCGTGACCGACAAGAAGCCGGCCGCGAAGGCGGAACCGGCGAAGACGGCCGATCCGCGCGGCCGCGAGGCGGACGACGAGGTCGGCCTCCTCGACGAGGAAATCGTCGACGACGAGCCCCACGACGACGAGGGCCCGGAAGCGAGCGACGAACCGGACCTCGACGAGCGGGACGACGAGGAAGACGACGCGGACCAGGACCGGCCGGAAACGGCCGAGGAAGTGCTGCGCCTGCACCGCGAACGCTTCGACCGGCGCGATACCGAAGCGGTGGAGGACGAGCACGACGCGATCGACGAGGAAGCCGTCGATGACGAGCCGCTCGACGCGGACGAAGCCGATTCCGACGACCGGGACGCGGCCGCCGACGAAGCGGACGAGGATCCGTTCGACGAGGAAGAGCCGCGTCCGACGCTCGGCGAACGCCTGCGCAACCTCACCGACGCGGTCAGCGGCCGGATGGTCGCCATCGTCGCCGGCGTGGTGCTGCTGCTCGTCGCCGGCCTCGGCGGAGCCGCCTTCTTCCTGAACCGCACTCCGGCGCCCGCCGCCACCGCCGAGGGCGCCGGCCCAGCCGCGACGCCGGCGAAGCCGACCGATATCGCCGGCATGATCGCCGCCTCGGAGGACGATCCGAAGAGCCCGGCGCCCGCCACCGCCGAAGCGCGGCCGGCGCCGCAACCGGCGGCCGAGCCCGCCGGCACGCTGGCGCTTGAAACGCTCAACCTGTTCGACGGCCGCGATCCCAGCGTGTTCCAGTCGATGCCGGACAATCCCGTCCGCTTCGAGGGCGACACGCAGGGCGGCTTCGCCCGCGTCTCCTCGTCGATCAACTCGACGGGGTCGCGGATCACCGTTGGTCGCGGCGTCTATGAGCGGCTCTCCGGGCGAACGATCCGCATCGTCGTCGTGGCACGCGCCGCCTCCGGGGCCCCGTCCCATTCGCTACGCTTCGCCTATCAGAACGGCCGCAGCCTGAGCCCCTGGAAGGACGGCGTCATCGGCGCCGACTACGCGCCGCTTTCGACCACCTGGACGGTGCCGAAGGATCGCGGCGGCCCGGAAACCGACGCCGTGCTGATCGAACCGGGCATCCCCGGCGACGGCACCGCCGCCGACATCAAGTCGGTGCGGATCGAAGTGCTGAAATAGGCACCCTCACCCCACCCCTCTCCCGCAAGCCAAGCGGGCGAGGGAGCCGGCCGAGGCCGGACACCGGGACCCGGTCTTATTGGGGTGGCAGAATGCCCCGCCCACCGTCCCATCCTCGCCGTCATGGCTCCAACAGCCACCCACCTCGCCGTCATCCCGGGCGGAGACCCGGGATCCATGCAGCGGCTTTGCGAGCCGCTTCCATGCGAGCGACAGGCCCTTGTCACCTCTCCCCTAGGGAGGGGTGAAGAAGGCGCCGGCGGGATCAACCCGCCGAATAGCCCTTCGCGACGAGATAGGCGACGCTCTGGTCGGCAAGCGCCTCACTGTCGCCCGACGTAGTATCGAGATGGATGTCGGGCGAAAGCGGCGCCTCATACGGGCTGTCGATGCCCGTAAAATTCTTGATCAGCCCTTCGCGCGCCTTCTTGTACAGGCCCTTCACGCCGCGCTCTTCCGCGACCGAAAGCGGCGTGTCGACGAAGATCTCGATGAACTCGCCTTCCTGCACCCCTCCTGCACCAGGTCGCGCGCCAGCTGGCGCTCGGAGCGGAACGGCGAGATGAACGAGACCAGCACGATCAGGCCGGCATCGACGAAGAGCTTGGCCGTCTCGGCGACGCGGCGGATGTTTTCCACCCGGTCGGCGTCGGTGAAGCCGAGGTCGCGATTCAGGCCGTGGCGGACATTGTCGCCGTCCAGCAGGTAGGTGTGCCGCCCCATCAGGTGCAGCTTCTTCTCGACCAGGTTGGCGATGGTCGATTTTCCCGCGCCCGAAAGGCCGGTGAACCAGAGGATGCCCGGCTTCTGGCCCTTGGCGGCGGAGCGCGCGGCCTTGTCGATGTCGAGCGCCTGACGGTGGATGTTGGTGGCGCGGCGCAGGCCGAAGCGGATCATGCCCGCCGCCACCGTCTGGTTGGTGAAGCGGTCGATCAGGATGAACGCGCCGGTGGCGCGGTTGTCCTCATAGGGGTCGAAGGCGATCGGCTCGGCGAGCGACAGGTTGGCGAAGCCGATGTCGTTCAGCGCCAGCGTCTTGGCGGCGATCGGCTTCAGCGTCTCGGCCTCGACCCGGTGCTTCAGCTCGGTGACGGCGGCGCCGACCGTGCGGGTGCCGATCTTCATGAGGTAGGGCCGGCCGGGCAACATCGGCTCCTCGGCCATCCAGATCAGATGGGCGGCGAGCTGGTCGGAAACCTCCGGCCGCGCCTCGGTGGCGACCAGGACGTCGCCCCGGGAAACGTCGATCTCGCGGTCGAGGGTCAGCGTGACGGCCTCGTCGGTGCCGGCGGCGTCGAGGTCGCCGTCATGGGTGACGATGCGCTCGACCTTTGCAAGTTGGCCCGAGCGCGCGACCACCAGTTCGTCCCCGGGACGGACCGTGCCGCCGGCAACCGTGCCGGCATAGCCGCGGAAGGTCAGGTCGGGCCGGTTGACCCACTGCACCGGGAAGCGGAACGGACGGTCGATGCCAGGCTCGAGCTCGACGTTTTCGAGATGCTCGATCAGCGTCGGGCCGCGATACCATTCCATGTTGGGGCTCAGGACGCTGACATTGTCGCCATGGCGGGCCGAGAGCGGAATGGCGACGCGGCTGGCGAAATTGTAGTGCGCGGCGTCCTCGTCGAAGGCGGCGACGATCTTCTCGTAGACATCGCGGTCATAGCCGACGAGGTCGATCTTGTTGATCGCCAGCACGACATGGCGGATGCCTAGCAGCGAGGCGATGGTCGCGTGCCGGCGCGTCTGGGTCAGGATCCCCTTTCGCGCATCAATGAGGAGTACCGCGAGATCGGCCGTCGAAGCGCCGGTCGCCATGTTGCGGGTGTACTGCTCGTGGCCGGGCGTATCGGCGACGATGAACTTGCGCTTCTCGGTGGCGAAGAAACGATAGGCGACGTCGATGGTGATGCCCTGCTCGCGCTCGGCCTCGAGGCCGTCGACGAGGAGCGCCAGGTCGATGTCGTCGCCGACCGTGCCGAACTTCTTCGAGTCCTTCTCCAGCGTGACCAGCTGGTCCTCGAACAGCTTCTTGGTGTCGAACAGCAGCCGGCCGATCAGGGTGGACTTGCCGTCGTCGACGCTGCCGCAGGTCAGGAAGCGCAGGATGCCCTTGTCGTCCGACTGCGCGAGGATGCTGGCGGCGCCGTCGTCATTGGCGACCGCCTGGGCGGAAAAAAGCTCGGCCATTAGAAATATCCCTCGCGCTTCTTCTTCTCCATCGAACCGGATTCGTCATGGTCGATCAGGCGACCCTGGCGCTCGGATGTGGTGGCGAGGAACATCTCGCGGACGATTTCGGGGAGCGTGTCGGCGTCGGATTCGACCGCCGCCGTCAGCGGGTAGCAGCCGAGCGTGCGGAAGCGGACGCGGCGCCTCTCGGGCACCTCGCCGGGCAGCAGGCGCATGCGCGCGTCGTCGGCCATGATCAGCTGGCCGTTGCGCTCGACCACCGGCCGCTCGGCCGAGAAATAGAGCGGCACGATCGGGATCTGTTCGGCGAGGATGTATTGCCAGATGTCGAGCTCGGTCCAGTTCGACAGCGGGAAGACGCGGATCGTCTCGCCGGGCTGGATGCGGGTGTTGTAGAGCGACCAGAGCTCCGGCCGCTGGTTCTTCGGGTCCCAGCCGTGATTGGCGGAGCGGAACGAGAAGATGCGCTCCTTGGCGCGGCTCTTCTCCTCGTCGCGGCGGGCGCCGCCGAAGGCCGCGTCATAGCCGCCGGCGTCGAGCGCCTGCTTCAGCGCCTCGGTCTTCATGATCTGGGTGTAGTTGGACGAGCCATGGTCGAACGGATTGATGCCGGCCGCCTTGCCTTCCTGATTGGTGTGGACGCGGAGTTCGAGCCCGAGCCGCTTCACCGTCTCGTCGCGGAACGAGATCATCTCGCGGAACTTCCATGTCGTGTCGACATGCAGCAGCGCGAAGGGCGGCTTGGCGGGATAGAAGGCCTTCATCGCCAGATGCAGCATGACCGACGAATCCTTGCCGATCGAATAGAGCATCACGGGATTTTCGAAATTCGCCACGACCTCGCGCATGATGAAGATCGCCTCGGCTTCGAGGCGGCGGAGATGCGAGGGGGCATGCGGCGATGGGGGGCGTGGCGACATGGTGAACTCCGAACTTGAGCCCGAAACCTAGTCCGCGCCCGCCCCTCGCCTCAAGCACAGCCGTGCCGTAAATCGCCCGCCTTTGCCACCATCCGTGCCGTGTTCCGGCGAAATCCCGCAACCTGATTTCAGCCAAGTCGATGGATTTAGTCGTGTTTGGCTAGAGGATTTCCAGGGCGCCGCGCGCCACGAACCACGGATTGGCATAGGCGGACACGCCCTCGCCGGGGCCCGGACCGTAGCCGAGCGGCGCGCCGTCGATCGTCTCGACGCTGCCGCCGGCGGCGCGCAGCACGGCGTCTCCCGCCGCCGTATCCCACTGCATGGTCGGCCCCATGCGCGGATAGAGATCGGCCTCGCCCGCCGCCATCAGGCAGAATTTCAGAGACGATCCGGCCGAGACCAGCGATGCGCCGGGGAAGCGGGCGATGAAGTCGTCCGTCTCGGGCGTGCGATGCGAGCGGCTGGCGAGAATGCGCGGCGGCGAAGCGGCCGGGTCTGAGACGCGGATGGCGCGGCGGGAAGCGATCTTGAAATCGACGACGGAGAAATGCTCGGCGCCCTTGCCGGCGCGGCCGGCATAGAGATCGCCGCGCGCCGGCGCGTAGACGAGGCCGAGCACCGGCACGCCGTCCTGCACGAGGCCGATATTGACAGTGAAATCGCCGTTGCGGCTGATGAATTCGCGCGTGCCGTCGACCGGATCGACCAGGAAGAACGAGCCGCCCACCGTCGGGATCCGACCCTCGGCGCAGGATTCCTCCGCCACGACAGGGATCTCCGGCATGAGGCGCGCGAGATCGGCGAGGATGACCATCTCGGCCTCGCGGTCCGCCTCGGTCACCGGCGAGGCGTCGCCCTTCACCGCCACCGCGAAGGCCCCGTCATAAACCTGCATGACGACGCGTCCGGCGGCGAGCGTCGTCGCGATCAGGGCTTCGTAGAGGGCGTCGTCGAGAAGGGGCATCGGGCCTCATGCGGCTTGCGGGATGGATGGCGGGCTGGACCGGCCGCCGCGGCTCTACCCCGCCACGGCCCCGACGACAAGCGCCAAGGCGCGTCAAGGTGCGGGAGGCTTCGGCGCGGAATGCTTCGGCGACGGACGAAAGGTTCGTCCATGACCGCGCCGGCGCGAGGCGGTATCCTCGCCGCCATGAGCAATCTCGTCTCCGGCACCACTCTCGCCGAAATCGCCGCGCTGATCGGCGACGTCGCCCGCGCCAACATGCTGTCGGCCCTGATGGACGGCCGGGCGCTTTCGGCCGGCGAACTCGCCTTCCATGCCGGCGTCGGCGCCCCGACCACCAGCGGCCATCTCGCCAAGCTGACCGAGGCGAAGATCCTCGCCGTCGAGAAACAGGGCCGCCATCGCTACTACCGGCTGGCGACGCCCGCCGTGGCTGAAGCTCTGGAGGCGCTGATGTCGCTTGTCGCCGTGGGGCCGAAGCGGCACCGGCCAACCGGGCCGCGCGACGAGGCGATGCGGGCGGCGCGGACCTGCTACGACCATCTCGCCGGCCGACTCGGCGTCGCTATCGCCGACAGCCTGGTCGCGCGCGACCTCGTGCGCCTCGCCGACGGCGCCGGGCTGGTGACGCCCGAGGGCGACCGCTTCCTGTGCGATTTCGGCATCGACCTGAGCCGCCGCCCCGGCAGGGGGCGGGAAGCCGGGGGCCGGCCGCTCTGCCGCACCTGCCTCGACTGGAGCGAGCGCCGTCCCCATCTCGCCGGCCGCCTCGGCGCGGCGCTCTGCGACCACCTGCTGCGGAAGGGCTGGATCGAGCGGGTGAAGGACAGCCGCGCCATCGCGGTGACGCCGACGGGCTCGGCCGGCTTCGCCGCGGTGTTCGGCTTCGTGCCGGAATGATCTCTCTCGTCTGAGCGCATCTGGCGTGGGCCGGGCGGAAATCGAGCGTCGCGGGGCCTTCACCTCTGCCGGAGGGAGAGGTGGGAGCGAAGCTCCCGGTGAGGGGTTTGCGGCCTT
>JAFKJZ010000605.1 GCA_017305815.1 Hyphomicrobiales bacterium | reverse complement strand
CGCAAGGGCGTCTCGGCGATGCTCGTGCCCTACACGAATCGCCCCAAGGCGCTCCGCCTGATCAACCGCGCCGGCGTCGACGCCTACTGGACCGCCGCGCCTTCGGCCGAGGAGATCGCCGGCGCGCTGATCCGCATGCACCGCGCCCGCCTGGCGGCACCGGAAGATCTGTTCGATCCCGGCCCGCAGCAGGAGCGTCGTCCGCCGCGCGAAGGCCGGGAAGGCAAGCCGCGCCGGCACGAGCGGGAGGAACGCTATGGCGACGCACCGCGCGAGCGTGGTCCGCGCCCGCCGCGCGAGCGCGACGGCGGCTGGCCCGAAGGCGGCCCCGGCAGCCAGGGCGGCCGGCCCGAGCGCCCGCAGCAGGACATGGTCTGGTTCCGCATGAGCGTCGGCCACCAGAAGAACGCCGATCCCAAGTGGCTGCTGCCGCTGATCTGCCGTCGTGGCCACGTCACCAAGAACGAGATCGGCGCGATCAAGATCTTCGAGCGCGATACGCGCTTCGAGATCGTCGCCGAGGCGGCTGAGAGATTCACCGTCGCGCTGCGTCGTGGCGGCGAGGAAGAGATCCGCATCGAGCCGGCCGATGGCGCCCCGGCGGGCGGCGGCGGCAAGCGTCCGCCCCGTGGCGACGGCCCCGGCAAGCCGCGCGGCGGCTTCAAGCCGGGTGGCAAGCCCGGTTTCAAGGGCGGCTTCAAGGCCGGCGGCAAGAAGCGCGACCGCGCCGAAGGCTGAGCCAGCCCGACATAGTTGAATACAAGGAAGCCCGCGACATCGTCGCGGGCTTCTTTTTTCGGCGGGGGCGATCCTCGTAAAGAAAAGGCCCCGCTCGCGGACGAGCGGGGCCTTTTCAGTTCGGTTCGGCGGAACGGATCAGTCCTTCAGGCGCTCCAGGGCGGCCTTGATCTTCGCCGTCAGCTCCTGCGCCTCGGCGAGACGCTCGCGCTGCTCCTCGATCACCTCTTCCGGCGCGCGCGAAACGAAGTTCTCGTTGCCGAGCTTTGCCTCGATCTTGGCGATCTCCTTGGCGGCCTTGTCGAGCTCCTTGCCGAGGCGGCCGCGTTCGGCATCGAGATCGATGACGCCGGCGAGCGGCAGCGCGATCGTCGCTTCGCCAAGCACGGTCTGCACGGCGCCCTTCGGCGCCGCGTCGGCGGCGGTGATCTCCGACGCGCGGGCGAGACGCTTGATCAGCGCGTCATGTGTGGCGAGACGGGTCGACGTCTCGGCCGAGGCCCCGACGATGATCAGCGGCACCATGGCGCCTGGCGGCACGTTGATCTCGGAGCGGACCGAGCGGACCGACGAGATGAGGTCGACGAGCCAGTTGATCTCGGCCGCGGCCGCCTCGTCCTCGAAATCGAGCGACGGCCATTCGGTCAGGACCAGGAGCTGGTCGCGGCTGGATCCCTCGTCCACCGTGCGGTCCCAGAGCTCTTCAGTGATGAAGGGCATGAACGGGTGCAACAGCGTGACGATGCGGTCGAGCGTCCAGCCGATCGTGGCGCGGGTCTCGGCCTTGGCGGCCTCGTCCTCGCCGTTCAGCACCGGCTTGACCAGCTCGAGATACCAGTCGCAGAACGAGTTCCAGACGAAGCGGTAGAGCGCGTTGGCGGCGTCGTTGAAGCGATAGGCCTCGAGCGCCTCGGTGACGGCGCGCGCGGTGCGCGTCGTCTCGGTGGCGATCCAGCGGTTCAGCCGCTCCTTGGCCGTCGAGGGCTCGAAGCCGGCAACGCGCGTCGCGCCGTTCATCTCGGCGAAGCGCGAAGCGTTCCAGAGCTTGGTCGCGAAGTTGCGATAGCCCTCGACGCGCGAGGTCGCCAGCTTGATATCGCGCCCCTGCGCCGCCATGGCGGTCAGCGTGAAGCGGAGCGCGTCGGCGCCGTATTCGTCGATCAGCGTCAGCGGATCGATGACGTTGCCCTTCGACTTCGACATCTTGGCGCCCTTCTCGTCGCGGACGAGGGCGTGGATGTAGACGTCCTTGAAGGGCTCGACCGGCGTGCCGTTCTCGTCCTTCATGAAGTGCAGGCCCATCATCATCATCCGGGCGACCCAGAAGAAGATGATGTCGAAACCGGTGATCAGCACGCTGGTCGGATAATAGCGGGCGAGTTCGTTGGTTTCGTCCGGCCAGCCGAGCGTCGAGAAAGGCCACAGCGCCGACGAGAACCAGGTGTCGAGCACGTCCTCGTCGCGCGTCAACGCAACTGTCGAGCCATAATGCGCGGTTGCGAGCGACGCCGCCTCGGCCTCGTCATAGGCGACGAAGACCTTGCCGTCCGGGCCGTACCAGGCCGGGATCTGATGGCCCCACCAAAGCTGGCGCGAGATGCACCAGGGCTGGATGTTTTCCATCCACTCGAAGTAGGTCTTTTCCCAGTTCTTGGGCACGAAGTCGGTGCGGCCCTCGCGAACCGAGGCGATCGCCGGCTGCGCCAGCGTATGCGCGTCGACATACCACTGCTCGGTCAGGAACGGTTCGATCGGCACGCCGCCACGGTCGCCATGCGGCACGGTGTCGCCGTGGTCCTAGATCTCGGCGCGATAGCCCTGCTCTTCCAGCATCGCGACGACGGCGTTGCGCGCCGCGAAGCGGTCGAGGCCGTCGAGCGCCGCGATGGTGTCGGAAAGCGCCGCCGTCTTCGGCAGATCGGCGAGGAAATCGGCATTGCCGGCGATGATAATGTTCGCCTGGCGGTCGAGCACCGAGATCATCGGCAGGTTGTGCCGCTTGCCGACCTCGAAATCGTTGAAGTCGTGCGCCGGCGTGATCTTGACTGCGCCCGAGCCCTTCTCGGGATCGGAATATTCGTCGGCGACGATCGGAATACGCCGGCCGACGAGCGGCAGGATCGCATGCGCTCCGGCCGCAACGAAGGCCTGGTAACGCTCGTCTTCCGGATGCACGGCAACCGCCGTATCGCCCAGCATCGTCTCCGGACGCGTGGTCGCAACGGTAATGTAGGTGGTCGCATCGTCCGGATCGAAGGTCTTGCCCTCGATCGGATAGCGGAAGTGATAGAGCTTGCCCTTGGTCTCGACCTGGATGACCTCGAGGTCGGAGATCGCCGTCTCCAGCTTCGGGTCCCAGTTGACGAGGCGCTTGTCCTTGTAGATCAGGCCGCCGCGATAGAGCTCGACGAACACCTTGAGAACGGCCTTCGAAAGGCCCTCGTCCATGGTGAATCGCTCACGCGACCAGTCGGCCGAGGCGCCGAGGCGCTTCAACTGCCCGATGATCGTGCCGCCGGATTCGGCCTTCCACTTCCAGACCTTCTCGACGAAGGCGTCGCGGCCGATATCGCGCCGGTTCGGCTCCTGCCGCTCGGCCATCTGACGTTCGACGACCATCTGCGTCGCAATGCCGGCATGGTCGAGGCCGACCTGCCAGAGCACGTCCTTGCCGCGCATCCGCTCGAAGCGGACGAGAACGTCCTGCAGCGTGTTGTTGAGCGCGTGGCCCATATGCAGCGAGCCGGTGACGTTCGGCGGCGGGATCACGATGGAGAAGGGCTTGGCGCCGGGCTTCGCGCCCGCGCCGGCCTTGAAGGCACCCTGGCCTTCCCAAGTCTCATAGATGCGCGGCTCGACCGCGGCCGCGTCATAGTTCTTGTCGAGCATGACCGTTTCCGGATGAGGAATTTGAACTGGTGTAAATCGGATGGCCGAGGGTGAGTCAACCGCGCTGCGGCGGAAGCCAAGCACCGCCTGCGTCAGATCCTGCATTTAGGGAGCTGGACTGCGTTCGGGAAGGGCGACCGCGATCCCCCCGAAACGACGTTCGGCTGCGCCGACTCAGCGGCCGCGCGAAACCCGCTCGATCTCGTCCCGTACCAGCCGTTCGACGAGCGGCGGCAGGTTGGTGTCGAGCCAGCTCTTCAGCATCGGCCGCAGCATGTCCTTGACGAGATCTTCGAGCGTGCGGGCATTGCCGGCGAGAACGGTGCTGGCGAGGCTGCCAAAGGCGGAACTCACGATCGCGTCGGCGGCCGGCGACAGCAGCGGCGCACCGGCCGGCAATTCATCGACGGGCGACGCGGCGGGGCGAACCGGGAGCGTGGCGCGCGGCGGCTCGGCCGCCCGGACCGGCTCGGGAGCGCGCGCGGGCACATGGGAAACGGAGGGCGGCGCAACCGGGCGCAGCATGCGCGGTTCGCTCAGCGGGGCCTGCGCAGGCTCCGGCTCGATGCGCGGCAGATCGACCCGAAGCTCGGGCGCTGGCTGTGGCGCGGCGAACTCGGCCACGCGAGCGCTGAACAGCGCGTCGATATCGGCGGCGGAAACGGGAACGCTCGGAAGCGTGGACGGCACGGGCGCCGGATCCGGCGCCTTCGGCACCACGGCTGCAGAAGCGCCGAGGCCGAGCTCATCTTCGGAGATGATGCGGCGGATGGAGGCGAGGATCTCCTCCATCGAAGGCTCTTGTGCCGCACTGACTTTGGCCATCGCTACCCCACAACCCACCGAACCCTGGCGAATCGCCCAGAAAATCAGACGATTTCACGGGCCAGAGTAGCGAAAAGGACGACCGGCCGGAACAAGGCCGGTCGCTTTTCCCCGACTGGAGAACCGACTAGCGACCGTCCGGCGTACGCAAGCCGA
>JAFKJZ010000604.1 GCA_017305815.1 Hyphomicrobiales bacterium | reverse complement strand
CGATCTGGTAGATCTGGCGGCCATAGATGGTGATGCCGAGGAAGAGGCCGAGCAGGATCGAGGCGGCGATGAAGATCAGGACCGGCACCGGCACGATGCCGACCATGCGGTAATCGATGCCGACGAACCATGACGGGAAGCCGCTGATCGACTTGTCGCCGGCCAAGACCTGCGCCAGGCCGCGATAGAGGATCAGCGTGCCGATGGTGACGATGATCGAGGGCAGCCGCAGCACGGTGACAAGCGCGCCGTTGAAGAGGCCCATCACCAGGCCTGAAAGCAGGCTGACGCCGATCGCGACCGGGATCGGCGCGCCCGCCTTGAAGGCGGTGCAGAACAGGCAGGCGGACAGCGCCATCTGGGCGGCCGGCGAAAGGTCGATCTCGCCGGAGATGATGACGATGGTCAGCACCAGCGCCACGATGGCGAACTCGATGTAATAGGTCGAGCTTTCCAGGATGAAGCCGAGATCGGCGAAGAAGGGCGACAGCCGGGTCGCCACGATGGCGGCGATGACGAGCAGCAGCAGCGTCACCACTTCCGGCCGGATCAGCCAGACCTGCCAGCGCGGCCGGGCCGCGGCCGCCTCGCGAACGATGACGCGCCCAGGGGCGGCGGAAGTCTTGTCGACGGAAGTCATGCGCCACCTCGGGCAAGCAGGCCGCGCAGCCCGCCCTGGCGGACGGTGCGGTCGATGACGAGGGCGATCAGGATGATGCCTCCATAGATGGCGTTCTGCCAGAAGCCGGAGACGCCGAGAATCGGCAGCGCCACCTGGACGGAGCCGAGCAGCAGCACGCCGAGCACGGTGCCGAGCACCGATCCGACGCCGCCATTGATCGAGACGCCGCCGATGACCACCGCTGCGATGACGGTGAACTCGAAGCCGACGCCGGTGATGCCGGGATTCACATAGCCGAAGCGCGCCGCATAGATCAGGCCGGCGAGGCCGGCGAGCGCGCCCGAGAGCGTGAAGACGAGGATCGTCACCGGCATGACGCGGATGCCGCGCAGGGGGGCTGCCACCGGATTGGAGCCGATTGCGTAGATCTGGCGGCCGATCTGGCTGTAGGTCAGGAACAGCCAGGTGGCGAAGGCGACCGCGAAGGCGATGATGACAATCCACGGAATGTCGATCGGCGAGGTCTGCGCCATGCGGATCAGCGGCTCGGGAATGTCGTTCGGGTCGATCTGCTTCGAGCCGGACAGGATGAAGAGCAGGCCACGATAGAGGCTGAGCGTGCCGAGCGTGACGATGATCGACGGCAGCTTGAACACCGTCACGACGAGGCCATTGACGAAGCCGAGCGCTGCGCCCGACAGCACGCCGACGGCGAAGCCGACCGCAAGCGGCCATTCCGGATGATCGCGGAAAATCATGCCGGCGGCGATGGCCGAGAAGCCGAGGATCGAGCCGATCGAGAGATCGACGTGCCGCGCGACCAGCACCATCATCTGGCCCATGGCCGCGACCAGGATCAGCGGCACGGCGAGCAGGACGATGCGCAGCGTCTCGACCGAGAAGAAGCGCGGCTGGATCAGGCTGACGACAGCCACGAACAGCACGAGCATGACGAGGATGCCGGCCTCGCGGGCACGGAACAGACGGGCAATCCCACTCATGCCGCCGCTCCCGAAACCGTGTGGCGGCCGGAACGCGGCACGGCGGCATGCATGATCGTCTCCTGGCTCGCCTCGGCGCGCGGGATATCGGCCGTCAGCTTGCCTTCGGACATGACGAGGATGCGATCGGACAAGGCGAGCAACTCGGGAAGTTCGGAGGAAATCAGCAGGATGGCGCGGCCGCCGGCGGCGAGCGCGCCGATCATGTCGTAGAACTCGGCCTTGACGCCGATGTCGATGCCGCGCGTTGGCTCGTCGAGGATGAGAATATCCGGCTCGGCCAGCAGCCAGCGGGCGAGGATCGCCTTCTGCTGGTTGCCGCCCGAAAGCTCGCCGATCGGCTGGCGCACGGAAGCGAGGCGGATCGAGAGCTTGTCGACCGACTGCTTCGCCAGCGCTTTCTCGACCGCGCGGCGGATGATGCCCCTGGGCGCGATCCGCTTCGGCACGGCGGCGGTGATGTTGGTCTCGACCGGCAGCGAGCGGAAGATGCCTGCGATGGCGCGGTCTTCCGAGACCAGCGCGATGCCGAGGCCGATCGCGTCGGTCGGCTCCTTGATCGAAACAGGCTTGCCGTCGATCTCGATGACGCCCGAGGTCGCCGGCGCCACGCCGAAGACCGCGCGCGCCACGTCGGTTCGGCCGGCGCCGACCAGTCCGCCAAGGCCGACGATCTCGCCCTTGCGGATGTCAAAGGAGATGTTCTCGAACCGACCCGGCAGCGTCAGGTTGCGCACCGAGAGCGCCACCTCGCCGACATGGCTGGTACCGCGATGCAGGTAATCCGCCACGGGGCGGCCGATCATGCGGCGGATGATGTCAGCATCGCTGAGGCTCGCCGTCGTCGCCGTCTCGATCTTGTCGCCATCGCGGAAGATGGTGACGCGGTCGCAGATGGCGCGCACCTCTTCGAGGCGATGCGAGATGAAGATGATCGTGCGGCCCTCTTCGCGCAGCCGGCGGACGATCGTGAACAGCGTCTCGACCTCCTTTGGCGTCAGCGCCGCAGTCGGCTCGTCCATGATGATCAGCCGGCTGTCGGAAGCGAGCGCGCGGGCGATCTCGACCATCTGCTGGTCCGCGATCGACAAGCCGCGCATCGGCACGGTGACGTCGATCGGCACGTTCAGGAGGCCCATCAGCCGGCGGGCTTCCTTCGCCAGCTCGGCCCAGCGGACGCGGCCGAGCGGCTTGGCCCCGACCTGGCCGATGACGAGGTTTTCCGCGACCGACAGATCCGGGAAGGAGATCGGCTCCTGGTGGATCAGCGTGATGCCGAGGCGCTGGGCGCCGATCGGCGAGCCGATCTCGACCGGCTTGCCGCCGAGCTCGATCGTGCCACGCGTCGGCTTATGCACGCCGGCGAGGATCTTGGCGAAGGTCGACTTGCCGGCGCCGTTCTCGCCGAGCAGGGCGTGCACTTCGCCCGGCATCAGGTCGAGATCGACGTTGCGCAGCACCTCGACGCCGCCGAAGGACTTGGAAATGCCGCGCGCGGAAACGAGCGGCGCAGCATTCGTCATCGAGCCGTCTCCAGGCGATAGAAGCGGACGGCATTGTCGCGCCAGAATTTTTGACGCTCGACGTCGGTGGCGGAAGCGAGCACATCATCGAGGATGGCGACCCAGCGACGATACTCGATCGCCTGCACGGCGACCGGCCAGTCGCCGCCGAACATCACGCGGTCGAAGCCGAAGGCGTCGATGGCGACCTGGACGTAGCGCTTCAGCTCGTCCCCGGTCCAGTTGGCGTGGTCCGCCTCGGTGGCGACGCCGGAGATCTTGCAGCTGACATGCGGGAGCTTCGCCAGTTCGCGCATCTGGCTCGCCCACGGCTCCATCACCCCGTCCTTGATCGCCGGCTTGCCGATGTGATCGAGGATCATCGGCACTTCCGGGATCTCAGCCGCTAATTTCAGCACGTTCGCCATGTGCCGGTGATCGACGCAGATGTCGAAGGAGAGGCCGAAATCGGCGAGCGTGCGCACGCCCTCGATGAAATCCGGCCGCACGCAGAAATCGAGATCGGGCTCGAACTGGATGATGCGGCGGATGCCGCGCAGGATGTCGTGCCGCGCCAGACGCTCGACATCGGCCGCGGCGGCGCGGCCCTTCTCCAGCGGCGCCCAAGCCACCATGCCTTTTATACGCGGATCGATTTTGGCGAGACCGGCGACCCACTCGGCCTCCCGCTCGTACTGGGCGGTATCGACCTCGCACTGCAGGAACACCATGGCCTCGACATCGAGCCCTTCGGTCGCTGCCGCATAGCGGTCGAGCCCATAAGCCTGATCGAGCACGGGATTGCCGTCAAGCCAGGCATAGCGCAGCTTCTTCGGATCCCAGAGATGGAGATGCGTATCGACAATCGGACCGCGCGGCATCAGATGCCTCTCGCCCGAATGGCCACGACAATAGCTCCGCCGTCCTTGCGCACGCGCTTCCCCTCCCCGTCCAACGGCATTCCTCAATGCCGCAAAGGCGCCTCCACCCAGCGCCCTTTCCTCATGTAAACGTCAACATGCCATGCCGCGCACGTCAAGCGACATTCGTCATACACAACAGGGATTTCAAACTCCCCTGTTTGCGCGGATATCCAACAAACCGTTCATACGCCTCCGCTTCCGCCTAAAAATGCGCCTTGGCGAAAACGGAGCAGGACTTCGGCGATAAATGGAAACGTTGCTCATCGTGAATCGCAAGCCGCGCCGACAGCCGATACAGGCCCATCCCGGCGAACGAGCCGCTGGACAGGAACTGGGCATATAGTTGTATAATGCAACTATAATCACAACGGGGTTCCCGCGTGTCCACTGCCGTCCTGGTCGATGAAATCCGTTCCGCCTCGCGCCGCATCGTCCGCGAGCTCGGCTTCATGGATCCGACGCTCGCCGGAACCGCCTATTCGGCGTCCGCCGTGCATGCGTTGCTGGAAATCGAGCGCCGGGGTTCGATGACCGCCGCCCAGCTCGTGCAGGTGCTGCGGCTGGAAAAATCCAGCATC
>JAFKJZ010000603.1 GCA_017305815.1 Hyphomicrobiales bacterium | reverse complement strand
TGTTGATCGCGTATTCGATTTTGACAGGCGCGTAGGCGTAGAAATGACCGAAGCCGCCGCCGAGAAAAGGTGCGCTTCCCATCTGCCAGAATAGCCAGTTCAGCGCTTGCGTGCGTTTGTCCGGATCGCTCGGCAGGAATGCGCCGAACTTCTCCGCCAGATAAAGCAGAATGGACCCGGATTCGAAAACACGTCTCGGTGGGCTGACGCTGTGATCGACGAGCGCAGGTATCTTCGAATTGGGATTGATCTCGACGAAGCCGCTTCCAAACTGATCCCCGCCGGTAATGCGGATCAGCCATGCATCGTACTCGGCACCGCTAAAACCGCGCGCGAGCAGTTCCTCGAGCATCACCGTCACTTTGATTCCGTTCGGCGTCGCCAGCGAATAAAGCTGCAACGGATGCTTTCCGACCGGCAGCGCCTTCTCGTGCGTCGCCCCGGCGACGGGCCGATTGATGCTGGCGAACGTCCCGCCGCTCGCTTCCTCCCATCGCCAGACCTTGGGCGGCGAATAGCTCGATGAATCGCTCATTTCGATGCCTTTTGCTCGTCTATCGGCCGCGCGTTTCGCCCGCCGCACGCGAGTGCTTCAATCACGATCGCGAACCGCGCAATAGTTGCTGACGTACGGGACGGGTCGACGCATCGGACGCTAGCGCGCCGCAGAACCCGATAGCAGAAACGCCCTAATTGACGCCGCCAGCACGTCCGGCGCAATCACGCCAATCGACATATGGGATCGATCCGGAAGTTCAAGAACCTGAACGTCGCGAAGCTCGCGCTGGATTCGCTCGATACTCGCACGCCGGAAGGGCGCGGCCGCACTTTGCTCGAAATCACGCACCTTGCGCGCCAGATCGGTGCCGCTCGCATCCTCCGGAAAGAATGACGAGCCGTAGATTGCGAGCGCCGGCGCTCGGACCTTCGCATAATCCCGCTGCCACATCCCAAGCGTCTGATGAAGCGCCGCGAATACTTCGATCGATGGAACCGGGTCCACCCGCCCATCCGCTCCGATGCGCACGGCATCGCGGAGAAACGCTTCGAGAGCCGGCGTCCATTGCGCATCACTGCCGATCCAGGCGGCGTGATACCAGGCCTTCAGCGCGTCGAACGAAGCGAGCGTCTCGGCTTTCGGACTGTTCACCGCGAGCATTTCGGTGAAGGCCTTGAAGAACGCCGGGTCTGACCAATCATAGCCGCCTTCGAGATAGACGATCTTCTCAACGCGGTCCGGATAACGGCCCGCGAATTCCGTCACCTCGTTGCCGCCCATCGACCAGCCGAGAAAGTTGGCTCGCTCGATTTTCAAGTTGCCGAGCAGGTGCACCAGATCCCCGACGAGAGCGTTGGAATCATATGGCCCAGCCGGCGCTTCGGATTGCCCATGTCCGCGTCGCGCGTAGGCGATGACATGAAACCGGTCGCGCAACAGCGGCGCAAGCTCATCGAAAATATGCGGACTGTTGGCAATGCCGTGGATCAAGATCAGCGGCGGACCATCGCCGCCCCAATCCAGATAGTTCAGCCGCACGCCATCGCCCTCGGCGAACCCTGAGCGATACGGCGATGCATCCGCATCCTGAGCTTGTGCCTGCGCGTGCGTGGCGCCGCCTTGAGCCTTGCCGTCCATATTTCCAATCCCGAACAGAACAACAGCGATGAGAGCGCCGAGCAGAAGTTTAAACTTTGAGATAAAGCCCATCGTGCACCGCAGCCGAAGTCGCGCTCCTGAAAGGATCGCTCGTCCGACGATCATCAGATGGCAACCCTCAACGAATGCTCAACGCTCGGTTCTGCGACCGATTTTGTTTGCGATCGGACAATTTTCTCGCCTCCGGATGAGCTATGTTGCACATCCGATTCCGCCGCATGAGAATGAACCTATGCTTTCTGACGATGTTTACCGCGACCGCCTGGAAAAGACGCTCGTCGAGCTTGAATCCTGGGCAAACGAAACGCGCGCCAGCGCCGATATCGCCATCATCGCTTCGGACAAATATTGGCGGATGGCCGTCTTGCCCTTCCTGCCCAGCGCCTGCCCGTTCGAACTCCTGATCAAAGCCGATCAGACGTTCGATCTCGTGCTCAATGGCGAAGTCTATGAAAGCCGTCAGGTCGAACGCTTCGACTTGTTTCCCAAACTCGCGGCGGCCATCGCCGCTGGCCACGTCGAGCGCATCGAGACGCGAAATTCGCAGACCGGAATCCTGATCGACGTTGCCACGCGCGTCGAACTCGCCTCCGGCTGGGACTGGACCGGAAGCCGCAGAGTGCTGCAACGCTTCGTCCGCCTTGAAAAGAGTCGTTCACAGCCGGGGAGCGGCCTCGGGCTCAGCCTTGTCGACGCCGTCGTGAAGCTACACCATGGTACGGTCGCCCTGGGCGATGCCGGACCGGGGCTTGTCGTGACGTTGCGTTTCCCGGCCGAGAACTGAAGGACCGGATGATGGAAGCCAATACTTCGCGGTCGACGGCCGGCTCGGCCGGATCATCGCTTGCCGCCTCCATCCAGGCCGATATCCGTCCTCCCAAGGCGGCGCGGGCGCGCGAGATCCTGCAGGACCTGCAGGCCGCGGCCAAGGAGGCCGGCGTCGGTCCCGCCTTTTCCGAATTGCTGCAGGCCGACAAGAAGCTCGGCTCGTTCCTGGCCGCCGTATTCGACGCCTCGCCCTTCCTGCGCGAGACGGCCCTCTACGATCTGCCGCGCCTGGTCGCGATCCTCGCCGGCAATCCGGACGAGCATTTTCCCCGCTTGATGGCCGAGGTCGCCGCATCCTGGCGCGACACCGACGAGGCGGCGCTGATGACGCGCCTGCGTCAGGCGCGCGCCGAAGTGGCGCTTCTAGTCGGGCTCGCCGATCTCGGCGGGCTCTGGCCGGTCGAGCGCGTTACCGGCGCGCTGACGTCCTTTGCCGAGGCCGCCGTCGGCGCCACGGCGGATTTCCTGCTCGCCGATGCGCACGCTTCGGGCAAGCTGACCCTGCGCCATCCGGACGAGCCGTCGCGCGGATCGGGCTGGATCCTGATCGGCATGGGCAAGTGCGGCGCGCGCGAGCTCAACTATTCGAGCGATATCGACCTGATCGTGCTGTTCGACCGCGAGCGGGCCGTGGTCGCCGATCCCGACGAGATCGGCGCGCTGTTCGTGAAGATGACGCGCCGGCTGGTGAAGATCCTGCAGGAGCGCACCAGCGACGGCTACGTCTTCCGCACCGACCTGCGCCTGCGGCCGGATCCGGGCTCGACCCAGGTCGCGATCTCGACCAGCGCCGCCTTCCTCTATTACGAGGCGAGCGGCCAGAACTGGGAACGCGCC
Source organism: Hyphomicrobiales bacterium (assembly GCA_017305815.1). Taxonomy (GTDB): domain Bacteria; phylum Pseudomonadota; class Alphaproteobacteria; order Rhizobiales; family Kaistiaceae; genus Kaistia; species Kaistia nematophila. The sequence continues at coordinate 1,322 of JAFKJZ010000603.1, read as the reverse complement.
GCCATGATCAAGGCGCGGCCCTTCGCCGGCGACATCGAGGGCGGCGACCAGTTCCTGGCGGAGCTGGCCCCGTTCATCTGGCGCAAATATCTTGATTTCGCCGCCATCGCCGACATCCATTCGATCAAGCGCCAGATCCACGATCACCGTGGCCATGAGTCGGTGGCGGTCGCCGGCCACAACATCAAGCTCGGCCGCGGCGGCATCCGCGAGATCGAGTTCTTCGTCCAGACCCAGCAGCTGATCGCGGGCGGACGCGACCGCGAACTGCGCGGCCGCCGCACGCTCGACATGCTGGAGATACTCCGCGCCAAGGGCTGGATCGCCGACGAGGCGGCCGACGACCTCGCGCGCTGCTACCGCTTCCTGCGCGCCATCGAGCATCGCCTGCAGATGATCGCCGACGAGCAGACGCACACGCTGCCGGAGAGCGAGGAGGGGCTCGACGTCGTCTCCCGGCTGATGGGCTTCAAGACGGTGAAGGCGTTCTCCAAGGCGCTGGTGGAAACGCTGGAGACCGTGCGCGATCACTATATCCAGTTGTTCGAGGCGGCGCCGCCGCTGTCCTCGGCGATGGGCAGCCTGGTCTTCACCGGCGACGACGAGGACCCGGAAACGGTCGCGACGCTGGCGAGCCTTGGCTATCACAATCCGCGCGAGGTGAGCCGCACCATCCGCGGCTGGCATTTCGGTCGCTATGCGGCGATGCGCTCCGCCGCCGCGCGCGAGCGGCTGACGGAGATCACGCCGGCGCTGCTCGAGGCCTTCGCCACGACCGACAATGCCGATGCGGCCTTTAACGCCTTCGACCGCTTCCTCGCCCGTCTGCCGGCCGGCGTGCAGCTTTTCGCGCTGCTCGGCTCCAATCCCGGCCTCCTGAACCTGCTCGCCACCATCATGGGCACGGCGCCCCGGCTCGCCGAGATCGTCACGGCGCGTCCGCATGTGCTCGACGCCGTGCTGGATCCCGCCTTCTTCGGCCGTCTGCCGGACAAGGCGACGCTGACGGCGCGGCTGAAGGACATGCTGGCCGAGGCGGCGTCGCTGGAGGACGTGCTCGACCGCGCGCGCATCTTCGGCAAGGAGCAGGGCTTCCTGATCGGCGTCCGCGTCATCGCTGGTTCGGTCAGCACGCGCGCCGCCAGCATCGCCTATTCGGACCTCGCCGACCTGCTGGTGTCGACTCTGCTCGATCACGTCAAGGCGGCGCTGGAGGCGCAGCATGGCCGCATCGCCGGCAGCCGCATCGCGCTGCTCGCGATGGGCAAGTTTGGCGGTCGCGAGATGACCGCCTCCTCCGATCTCGACCTGATCCTGCTCTA
>JAFKJZ010000602.1 GCA_017305815.1 Hyphomicrobiales bacterium | reverse complement strand
GCGCCGAGCGCCAGGTTCTGGAAGTTGACGGTCTCGTCCGAGGGCACCTTCACCGGATTCTCGAACGGGAAGGCGATGGCCTTCTCGCCCGGGATCTGGATCGTCTTGTCGAGATAGGCCTCGTAGCTCGAGCCGGTGCCGACGCCGACGCGCTTGCCGGAAATGTCGGCGATCGATTGGATGGATGTCTCGTCCTTGTGGACCACGAGGACCGCCGGCGAGCTGTAGTACTGGACGATGAAGTCGAGCACGGTGGCGCGGTCGGTCGTCGGCGTGATCGAGCAGATGCAGATATCCCATCGTCCCGCCCAGCGGCCGGCCGTGATCACCTCCCAGCCCGGCACCGAGTTGACGGCCTTGACGCCGAGCTTGTCGGCGACGGCCTGCGCGACGTCGATGTCGAAGCCCGCGAGCTTGTTGTCCTTGTCGATGAAGGTGAAGGGCGGATAGTCGTCGACGACGACGTTGTTGAGCACCTTGATGGACAACACCCGGTCCAGCGTCTCGCCGGCCTGGGCGAAATTGGGCGCAAGCAGAAGGGTCGCCGCCAAGGCGAGCGCAGGACGAAGCTTCATTCTGTTGGAACTCCGGTGTGACCGCGAAGGTCATGGATCTATTAAGTCTGCGCCTGGAGCAAATCTCGACGAAGCCGCGACCGTACACTTGGCGCGGCCCCGGCTTTTTCTTTCGACCCAGAAGAACGGAGGAATCTATCCGTTGTTTCGAGCCGAGGGAGACAGGTCAGGCATCAATATTCTCTGCAAAATATTGAACATCCCTGCCTGCAAGTTAAGCAACGCCATGCCATTTCGATGCGGTCGAGCGAAATGCCGTCCTGCGAAGGTACGCTGCCGGATGACGCGGTCGGTTCAGCCGCGCGCGGCGTGCGGATTGCGACCGTCCAGCGTGGTCAGCGCGCCATAGAGCTCCGGCCGCCGGTCGCGGAAGACGCCCCAGGAGCGGCGCTGATGGGCGATCGCGTCGAGGTCGAAGGTCGCGGTCAGCACGCTCTCACTGATTCTGTCCGCCTCGACGAGCTTGGCGCCGGTCGGGTCGGCGATGAAGGACGAGCCGTAGAAAGTGATCTCGGTGGCGTTGAGGCCGCGCTCCAGCCCGATGCGGTTGGAAGCGACCAGCGGCATCAGGTTGGCGCCGGCATGGCCCTGCATGACGCGCTGCCAATGGGCGGCGGAATCGAGCGAGGGATCCTGCGGCTCGGAGCCGATCGCCGTCGGATAGAAAAGGATCTCGGCGCCGGCCAGCGCCATGGCGCGCGCCGTCTCCGGGAACCACTGGTCCCAGCAGATGCCGACACCGATGGTGCCGAAGCGGGTCGGCCACACCCGGAAGCCGGTGTCGCCGGGCGAGAAATAGAACTTCTCGGTGTAGCCCGGCCCGTCCGGAATATGGCTCTTGCGATAGTTGCCGAGCACGCTGCCGTCGGCATCGACGATGGCGATGCTGTTATAGGCGGTCTGGCCGGCGCGCTCGAAATAGCTGACGGGCAGCACGACGGAGAGTTCGGCCGCGAGCGCCGCGAAATGCGCGATCAGCGGATTGCCCTCGAAGGGCTGGGCCAGGTTGAAATGATCGTGGAACTGGTCCTGACAGAAATACGGCGTCTCGAACAATTCCTGGATCAGGACGATGTTGGCGCCATCGGCCGCCGCTTGCCGCACCAGTCGTTCGGCCCGCGCGACATTGCCGGCGCGATCCCAGTCGCACTCCATCTGCGTGGCCGCGACGGTGACTTGGCGCATCGTTCTACTCCCGCTCGGCAAGGCGATTGAGGATGCCTCGATAGGGCGCGATCAATCTTTGGTCGTCAAGCGCTGCATCATGGTTCCAGCTTGCGACGACGCAATGAACGCGGCCGTCATGGCCGACGACGCGGGTGGAGAGGTTGAGGACGCCCAGCTCCGAGCCGCCCTTGTAGGCGACGGATTTCCATGGCTCGCGTTCGGCGACGCCCGGATTGATGCCGACGCTGCCGAGTTCGGCGGTGGCGTCGAGCAGACGGCAGATTTCGCGGGCCGACAGGAACCACTCGACCGCGTGCGTGGCGGCGGCGCTGAGGTCGGTGATTTTTGGCAGCGGCCTGTCCGCGATCTCTGCCAGGAGGGTGCGTCGCGCACCCGCGTCGCCCTCGATCCATGCGGTCCGCAATGGCGCGTTCTCGTTTGCCTTCAGCGTGAAGAGCTCGCGCGTCGTGAGAAACGGGGTATTGGCGGGCGCGACCGCCTCGACCGCCTCCCGGCCGACGAGGCGGATCAGGGCGTCGGTCGCGGTGTTGTCGCTGACCGAAATCATCAGATTGGCGAGGGTCGCGATCGTCAGCGGCGTGCCGTCCGGCCAGTCCTGCAATTGACCGGATGGCAGGGATCTCCATGACGGGGCGAGCGGTACGACCTGGTCCCAGCCGAGGCGCCCGGCGGCGACCGCGTCGCGTAGCGCCACGAGGACGGCAAGCTTCGCGGCGGAGCCGATGGCCAGCGGCCGGTCGGCATCCTGCGCGATCACGTCCTTGCCGTCGCTGACGACGAGGAGCGCCGTCGAGCCGGGCAGGGCTTGGATTGCGGCCGCCAGGCTTTCGATCGAGCCGAGGGGCTCCGCCGGGCCGAACCACAGGCCGATGATCCGGCCTTCGCCGTCGAGGGCGATCGTGGTCGGGATGGTTGCGTCGGCGAAGCGGAGGCGGAAGCTGGAGCCGACGCGATCGACGCCCTCAAGCGGGCCATTCGCCTGGCGGATGCCGGCAAGGATGGTCCGGAGTTGCGGCAGCGGCAGCGCGGCCAGGAAGCCGGCAGCGAAATGCTCCGATTCCAGCCCCCCCGGGCTCATCAGGGCCTCAAGCGCTGTTTGCGGAGTCATGGCTTCGGCCCTCGCCGGCATGGTGGCGAACAGGACGGCGGCCAGCATGGCGGCCGTCACGGCAAATCGGATCGAAGGCAATGGCCCCTCCGTCTCGCTCCCGCATCCTTCCCGCGGGGGCGACAGTTCCATGGCGGTCCCGGCTCCGCCGCGCTATCGTCGCAACGCGGATGGAACGGTTGCCGGCCGTGGTCATTGGCAAAACGTCGTAAGGGAGTAGCACCATGGACAAGTCGACCGTCAAGACCTTGAAGCTGATCGATCCGACGCTCGTGAAGGACCAGTGCTATGTCGATGGGGCTTGGATCGGCGAGCCGTCGATCGAGGTCACCAACCCCGCCACCGGCGCCGTGATCGGCCATGTGCCGCGCTTCGGCGCCGAGGAGACGACGAAGGCTGTCGATGCCGCCGCCGTGGCGTTCAAGAGCTGGGCCGCCAGGACCGCCAAGGAGCGGTCCAAGCTGATCCGCCAGTGGTTCGAGCGCATCCGCGCCCATCAGGACGATCTGGCGATGATCCTGACCTCGGAGCAGGGCAAGCCGCTCGCCGAGGCCAGGGGCGAGATCGAATACGCCAATTCCTATATCGAGTTTTACGCCGAGGAGGCGAAGCGCATCGCCGGCGAGACGCTGCCGAGCCATCGCGCTGATGCGCGCATCCTCGTGCTGCGCCAGCCGACCGGCGTCGTCGCCGCGATCACTCCGTGGAATTTCCCTGCCGCGATGATCACGCGCAAGGTGGCGCCGGCACTGGCGGCCGGCTGCACCGTGGTGTTGAAGCCGGCTGGCGAGACGCCGCTGACGGCGCTGGCGCTGGCCGAGCTCGCCGACCGCGCCGGTATTCCGCCTGGTGTCATCAACGTCGTCACCGGTAGTGCGTCAGAAATCGGCGGCGTGCTGACCTCACATCCGGCGATCCGGCTGGTGAACTTCACCGGCTCCACCGAGGTCGGCAAGCTGCTGATGCGGCAGGCGTCGACCACCGTGAAGAAGATGGCGCTGGAGCTTGGCGGCAACGCGCCCTTCATCGTCTTCGACGATGCCGATCTCGATGCGGCGGTCGAGGGCGCGATGGTGTCGAAGTTCCGCAACATGGGCCAGACCTGCGTCTGCGCCAATCGCATCTATGCACAGGCGGGCATCCACGACGCCTTCGTCGAGAAGCTGACGGCCGCCGTCGACAAGCTCAAGGTCGGCAACGGCGTCGAGGCCGGCGTCTCGCAGGGGCCGCTGATCAACGACAAGGCGATCCTCAAGGTCGAGGAGCACCTGAAGGACGCGACGGGGAAGGGCGCCAGGATCGTGCTCGGCGGCCATCGGCACGCGCTCGGCGGCTCGTTCTTCGAGCCCACCGTGCTGACCGGGGCGACCCGCGACATGCAGCTTTCGCGCGAGGAGACGTTCGGACCGATCGCGCCGGTGTTCAAGTTCGAGACCGAAGAAGAGGTCATCAGGGCCGCAAACGACACCGAGTTCGGCCTCGCCGCCTATTTCTACTCGCGCGACATCGGCCGCATCTTCCGGGTCGGCGAGGGACTGGAATACGGCATGGTCGGCATCAACTCCGGCGTCATCTCGACCGAACTGGCGCCTTTCGGCGGCGTCAAGGAAAGCGGCAATGGCCGCGAAGGCTCGCATCACGGCATCGATGAATTTGTCGAGAAGAAGTATCTTCTCGTCGCCGGCCTCGATCGGTAGGCCACACCAAGGCGCGGAATAGCGCGATAGGCAGGGCAATATGTCGAAGGCGGTTCGCTGGCAGAGCTGGGACGGCGAGGG
>JAFKJZ010000601.1 GCA_017305815.1 Hyphomicrobiales bacterium | reverse complement strand
CCATTCCCTCGGTAGAGTGAATGGTGGAATAGAGACTTGAGCTTGTCAGGCTCAGGTGGACTACCTATAACGCGCATCGGTATGCGCCCTTCGTCTATCGGTTAGGACGCCACCCTTTCACGGTGGAGAGAGGGGTTCGACTCCCCTAGGGCGTACCATTCCTCTGTAGCCGAACACCGAGATGACCCGGACGATGCGTCGCCCGGAAACGCGGGCTGCGACAGCATCCGGCGGATTGCGCCTTCCGCGCGCGATCTCCTGTGGAGTTCGGATGAGGCGGCCCGACGCCTCGGCCTCCCGTGATAGGGTCCGGCCAACGCGAAAAGGCTAGTGGAGCACTATGAAGGCTGGAATCGAACTCGGGACGAACACGACCGGCCAGCCGGCGCTTCTCGACCTCGAGGAACTGCTTTCGACGCGCCTGCTGGTGCAGGGCAATTCCGGCTCCGGCAAGTCCCATCTGCTGCGACGCCTGCTCGAACAGAGCGCCGGCATGGTGCAGCAGGCGATCATCGATCCCGAAGGCGACTTCGTTTCCTTCTCCGAGCGCTTCGGCCACACGGTCGTCGATGCCGAGCGCAGCCCGAGCGAACTGCAGCGGATCGCGCTGCGCATCCGCCAGCACCGGGCCTCCGTCGTGCTCAATCTCGAAGGTCTCGACGCGGAGGAGCAGATGCGCTGCGCCGCCGCCTTCCTGAACGGCCTTTTCGATGCCGATCGCAGCGTCTGGTATCCGATGCTGATCACCGTCGACGAGGCGCAGATCTTCGCGCCCGCCGTCGCCGGCGAGGTATCGGACGAGGCGCGGCGCCTCTCGCTCGGCGCGATGACCAACCTGATGTGCCGCGGCCGCAAGCGCGGCCTCGCCGGCATCGTCGCGACGCAGCGCCTCGCCAAGCTCGCCAAGAACGTCGCCGCCGAGGCGTCCAACTTCCTGATGGGCCGCACCTTCCTCGATATCGACATGGCGCGCGCCGCCGACCTGCTCGGCATGGATCGCCGCCAGGCGGAAGGGTTCCGCGATCTCGAGCCCGGCCAGTTCGTCGCTCTCGGACCGGCTCTGTCGCGGCGCCCGGTTCCCGTGCGCATCGGCGCCGTCGATACGGCTGGCCGCAGCGGCCGTCCCGTGCTGATGCCGCTGCCGGAAATGCCGCAGGCGGAGATGCAGGACCTGATCTTCGTCGGCGGCGAGGACGACCTGCTGCCGATGCCGGCGCCGGTTTCGCGCGCCCGCGGCACGGCCGAGCTGCTGCGCGACATCGAGACTTCCGGCCCGCTCGATTCGACGCCGGAGGTCGAGGCCGATACGCGCACCGAGGCCGAGAAGCAGGAGCTGCTCGATTCCGTCTACGCCGAGATCATGTCGGACCCGGAGACGGCGTTCCGCCCGGCGCCGCTGATCTACCAGGATTTCCTTTTCCATTGCCGGATCAAGAAGCTCGGCACCTTCGGACAGGACATGCCGAGCTTCCGCAAGCGCCTGGCGATGGCGCGGGCCGGCGTCAGCTCGGATCGCGGCGATGACGCCTGGGAACAGGTTCTCGCAGTCGCCGAGAGTCTGCCCGAAGAGATGCAGGGAGTGTTCCTGCTGCTTGCCCGCGCCGCGCGCGAGGAAGCTCCCTGCCCCACCGACGAGGCGCTAGCCAATGCCTATGGCAGCCGCTCGCCGTCGCGCGGGCGTTGGCTGCTCACCTATATGTCCGAGCACGGCCATATCCGCAGCGAAGAGGATTTTCGCGGCAGCCGAATCGTCACGATCGCCGGCGTCAACTGGCGCACCCTGCCCGGCGCGCCCAAGGCCGGACCGATCCGGAAGGTCGATCCGCTGCGGCGAGCGCCGATGCTGACGATGCCTTCCTCGCGGCCGGCCGAATAGGACGCTGCGGAAGATACATCAGGCAGTTGCTTTCCCTGCCCCATGCCCGCCATCATGCTGCCCAGAATCACGCGCTGGCTTAGCGCGGATAGGGTCGTGTCCGGCCGATCCGGCCCGGAACAGCTTCGAACGGGGGAAGCGGATGGAACAGACCGTAACGTCGACGGGAGACGCGGGGCCTGCCGGGCACCTGAACCGTAGAACGGCGACCTGGCTCGCCGGTGCCGCCGCGCTGCTCGCCGTATCGGGTTGCGCCTCCGTGACCGACAAGGTCGCCCCGTCCGTCGCGCCGGCCACGCCCTCCGTCTCGATCACCACGGAGGATCTCGTCGGCAACTGGGGCCTCGGCTCGTTCCGTCAGGAAGCCGACCTGCCGCGCACGATCAACGAGGCGCGCCGCTACTGCAGCAATCCCTATGTCATCACGCGCGGGCCGAACAACGGCGTGATGATGTATCTGGCCGACCAGTCGACGCCGAGCGAACTGGTGCTGAAGAATTCCGGCGGTCGCGTCTATATCGGACCGCCCGGCCCCGCCGGCACGCCGAAAGACCGCCAGATCACCTCCTTCCAGGACGGCGTCATCGTCGCGCCCTGGGTCGATCCGAGCGTCACCGCGCGCTATGGCACCATGGTATTCGTGCGTTGCGGCCAGGCCGCCGCGCCGGCCGCCACGAAACCGGCAGCTTCCGGCTAAGGGCGGGACCGCCCGCTAACCCATCCGATCCGCCTTCTGAGATTCGAGGTTCCCATGCGTGACAAAGCGGTCCAAATTCTCCGCAAGGTCCTTAGAAGCCCACTGTCGCTGGCCCTGCTTGGCTGCGCCGCCGTCATCGCGCTGGCGCCGGCCGTGCCGGCGGAAGCCGGCGTTCGGGACATGCTCAACATCAACGAGCAGCCCGGTGTGGTGCCGACGAAGCAGGAATCCCTGCTTCCGCCCGAGTTCCGGCCGCAGCCGGTCTATTTCCGCTCCAACGAGGCGCCGGGCACGATCATCATCAATACGGACGAGCGCTTCCTTTATCTCGTCCAGTCCGACAATCGCGCCATCCGCTACGGCGTCGGCGTCGGCCGCGACGGATTCCAGTGGTCTGGCCTGCTGAAGATCTCCCGCAAGGCGGAATGGCCGGACTGGCGCCCGCCGGCGGAAATGATCCAGCGCCAGCCCTACCTGCCGCGCTTCATGGCCGGCGGCGAAGGCAACCCGATGGGCGCCCGCGCCCTTTATCTCGGCGACACCATCTACCGCATCCATGGCACCAACCAGCCGCAGACGATCGGCCATGCGCTGTCTTCGGGCTGCTTCCGCATGGTGAACAACGACGTCATGGACCTCTATGAGCGCGTCCCTGTCGGGACCAAGGTCATCGTCCGCCAGCAGGCGAAGCTCTAACAGCATCCTCCGGTCGCTCCTTTCGGGGCGGCTTCCGAGAGCATTCAACGGGAAAGCGACCACGATGTTTCCTGCAAAGGTGATCTATGGCCGCGTGGCGGCCCTTGCCCTGGCCGTCACGCTCGGCGGCGCAGCCGTCGCCGAGGCGGGCACGCTCGACACGGTGAAGCAGCGCGGCAACCTCGTCTGCGGCGTCAGCCAGGGCCTGCTCGGCTTCTCGGCCAAGGACGATTCCGGCAAATGGAGCGGCTTCGACGTCGACTTCTGCCGCGCCGTGGCGACAGCCATCTTCGGCGACGCCGAAAAGGTGACCTACGTGCCGCTGTCCGCCGCCGAGCGCTTCGACGCGCTCAAGGACAGCAAGGTCGACCTCCTGTCGCGCAACTCCACCTGGACGATGTCGCGCGAGACGGACCTGCCGCTCGCCTTCGTCGGCGTCACCTACTATGACGGCCAGGGCTTCATGGTGAAGCGCGACAGCGGCAAGATCTCGGCGCTGGAGCTCGACGGCTCGAAGGTCTGCGTCCAGAGCGGCACCACCAGCGAGCAGAACTTCGTCGACTACTTCAACACCAACACGATGACGTTCACGACCATCGCCGCCGACAGCCCCGAGCAGTCGCTGGAAAACTACAAGACCGGCAAGTGCGACGTCATCACCACCGACGTGTCGCAGCTCTATTCCGAGCGCGCGACGCTCGCCGACGCCGCCGACCATGTCATCCTGCCCGACGTGATCTCGAAGGAGCCGCTCGGCCCGGTCGTCCGTCAGGACGATGCCAAGTGGCGCGCCTTGGTCGGCTGGGTGCATTTCGCGCTTCTGAACGCCGAGGAACTCGGCGTCTCGTCCGAGCGGGTCGACGAGGCGAAGGCCTCGAAGAAGCCCGACGTCATGCGCCTGGTCGGCACCGATGGGGCCTTCGGCGCGAAGCTCGGCCTCTCGAACGACTGGGCCATCAACGTCGTCAAGACGGTCGGCAATTACGGCGAGATCTACGAGCGCAACCTCGGCCTCGGCTCCAAGCTCGGCATCCCGCGCGGCCTGAACCAGCTCTGGTCGCTCGGCGGTATCCAGTACGCACCGCCGATCCGCTAGGATCCCCTGGACTGCAGAATACAAAGGCCGGCGTCTCGCGACGCCGGCCTATTCATTTGGCGATGAAGACGCTTCTCCCTTCACCTTTCCCAGGGGGGCGGCTGACGACCCGGGTGAGGGGCTGCGGCATCTCCGGGCAGGCCAACCCCTCACCGGCCGGCCTGCGGCCGTGGACCTCTCCTCAGAGAGAGAGGTGAAGACACCACCTTCCCTATCGGATGAACTGGTCGATATAGCCCTCGCCGAGGCCAATCTCGGTATAGTGCTTGCGGCAGAGGTCGATCTTGGTGAAGAC
>JAFKJZ010000600.1 GCA_017305815.1 Hyphomicrobiales bacterium | reverse complement strand
TTCATCAGCGTCGGCATCGGCCGCGCCAGCCTCAACATCTATACGGAGGTCGGGCTGGTGACGCTGATGGGGCTGATCAGCAAGCACGGCATCCTGATCGTCGAATTCGCCAATGCCGAGCAGATGGCCGGCAAGTCGAAGCGCGAGGCGATCGAGGCGGCCTGCGGCATCCGCCTGCGGCCGATCCTGATGACGACGGCGGCGATGGTGCTGGGCGTCATCCCGCTGATCACGGCGACCGGGGCAGGGGCCGTGTCCCGCTTCAACATGGGACTGGTGATCGCCAGCGGCCTGACGATCGGCACGCTCTTCACGCTGTTCGTCGTGCCGGCCGTCTATCTCCTGATCGCGGCGGAGCATCACAAAGCGTCCGACGAGTCGGAGCCGGCCGGCAAGCCGGAAGCTGCCGGCGCCAAGCCGGCCGAAGCCTGAGGACGGGATCCGCTTCGCGGAGAGGGTGGTGACGGCGTACAAGTTTTCGCGCGCCGGTTTCCGTAGTGGAAGGTGTCGGCTTGCCGCTCGCCGCGCAACCGGCGGTATCAGGGGATTTGTCGCGCCTCGGCAGATCTTGTGCGGCGGCGTGAAATTTATTTTTTCTTGGCGATCGTATACGTTAGGCTTCCGTATCGGTTATCTGTGATCATCGTTTCTTTATATCTCAAGTACCGTAAAACAAATCGGTAAATTTGATGGCGAAATTGCTAAAAGTCTGGTCGATTTGTGGCAAGAAGTTGTCGGATTTGACACAATTGGACTGAGTGTCTACCGTTATGTTCATCAACCGACACGAGGTGTTATCCAATGATATTCAAATCCGGTGGCATTGCCGCCGCGATCGCCGTTGCGCTTTTGACCGCCACGAGCCATTCCGCGCTTGCCCAGGAAGCCGATACGCAAGCCACTGACGCCGCCAGTTGCGGCACCGACAAGACCATCGATATCGCCGAGATGACCTGGCCCTCCGCGGCCGCCTTGGCCCATATCCACGCCATCATTCTCGAGAAGGGCTTCGGCTGCAGCGTCGAGATCGTCACCGGCGATACCGTTCCGACATCGTCCTCGATGTTGACGCGCGGCAGCCCGGCGATCGCGCCCGAACTCTGGACCAGCACGATCCGGGAGCCCTGGGCGAAGGGCCTGGCCGACGGCAATGTCGTCGAGCTCGCCGACGCCATCACCGACGGCACCGTCGAGGGCTGGTTCATTCCGCGCTATGTGCAGAAGGCGCATCCGGACCTCAAGACGGTCCAGGACGTGATCGCCCATCCGGAGCTGTTTAGGGATCCCGAGGACGGCAGCAAGGGCCGGCTCTATTCCTGCCCGCCCGGCTGGGCCTGCGAGATTTCCACCGGCGCGCTGTTCGAGGCGCTCGGCATGAAGGACAAGGGCTGGAACCTGTTCTCGCCCGGTTCCGGCGGCGCGCTCGACGCCTCGATCGCCCGCGCCTTCACGCGGGAAGAGCCGATCCTGTTCTACTACTGGGGCCCGACCGCCATCCTCGGCAAGTATGACGCCGTGCAGCTCGACCTGGGCCCGACCAAGCCCGAAGTCTACGAGTGCAACACCAACCGCGATTGCGACAAGGCGCCTGAAGTGACCGCCTATCCGTCCTCGCCCGCCGTCGTCGGCGCCGCGAGCTGGATCAAGACCGACGCGCCCAACGTCGCCGGCTATCTCGCCAAGGTCGGCCTGACCAATGCCGAGATCAGCGAGATCCTCGTCTATGGCGACGAGAACAAGGCCGACGCGGCCGCGACCGCGCTCAACTTCCTGAAGACCAAGCAGGACCGCTGGACCAACTGGGTCCCGGCCGCCGTGGCCGAGAAGGTCAAGGCCAGCCTCAACTGAGGTTGCATCCTGTGGCGAACGGACGGCCGGGCATTCCCGGCCGTTTCCGTTTGGCCGTTCCCTTTCGCCCGGCCGCGCCGCCGGGCAGGGCGGATGCCTGTCGCGTCGCCCCCTGGAATTCCTCGCCCCCGCGGCGTGAAGAAAGAGACAAATCTTGTTCCCTCAACTGATTGATACGCGGCCCTGGCGCCGCGCGGTCGATGACGGCCTGAACTGGGTCGTCCGCCATTGGGGCGGGACCTTCGAGACCGCCGCCCATCCGCTCCTGATGCTGCTGAAGGCGATCGAGGACCTGCTGGTCGCGACGCCATGGTGGCTGATCATCGTGGCGCTGACCGGCATCGCCTGGCTCGCCACGCGGCGCTGGCAATTGCCGGCCGTCGTGTTCGCGGCGTTGATGTTCCTCGGCATCATGGATCTCTGGAAGGACGCCATGACGACCATGGCGCTGATGATCGCCGCCACGCTGACGGCGATCCTCGTCTCGATCCCGGTCGGCGTCTGGATGTCGCGTTCCCCGCGCACCCGCCAGTTCGTCGCGCCGATCCTCGACCTGATGCAGACGCTGCCGAGCTTCGTCTACCTGATCCCGACGGTGATGATCTTCGGCCCCGGCAAGATCCCGGCGCTGATCGCCACCATCGTCTATGCGGCGCCGCCGCTGGTGCGGCTGACCGATCTCGGCCTGCGCTCGGTCGATCCGGCCGTGCTCGAGGCGAGCCGCGCTTTCGGCACCAATCCGCGCCAGCGCCTCTTCGGCGTACAGATCCCGCTGGCATTGCCGACCATCCTCGCCGGCATCAACCAGACGACGATGATGGCGCTCTCGATGGTGGTGATCGCCTCGATGATCGGCGCCGGCGGCCTCGGCTACCAGGTGCTGCAGGGCATCGGCCGTCTCGAAGTCAGCCGCGGCCTGTTCGCCGGTCTCGGCATCGTCGCGCTCGCCATCATTTTCGACCGCATCACCCAGGCATTCGGCCGCCAGCTTCAGGCCCGGATCGGCATGCAGGAGGCGCGCTAATGTCCGACATCAACGCAAAGCCCGATCTCGCCATCGCCATGCGCGGCGTCACCAAGATCTTCGGCCCAGATCCCGAAGGCGCGCTTGCTCTGCTGCGGGCGGGAAAATCCAAGGCCGAGGTGCAGGCCGAGACCAACCATGTCGTCGGCCTCGACAACGTCTCGCTCGATATCGCCGCCGGGCAGATCTTCGTCGTCATGGGGCTTTCGGGCTCCGGCAAGTCGACGCTGATCCGCCACGTCAACCGGCTGATCGAGCCGACGGCGGGCGAGATCCTCGTCCATGGCGACGACGTGCTGAAGATGAGCCTCGACCAGCTCCGCGCCTATCGCCGCTCCAAGGTGGCGATGGTGTTCCAGAAGTTCGGCCTGCTGCCGCACCGCTCGGTGATCGACAATGTCGCCTATGGGCTGGAAGTGCGGGGCGTCGGCCGCAAGGAGCGGCTGGAGACGGCGGCGAAATGGATCGAGACGGTCGGCCTCGCCGGCTACGAGCATTCGCGCACCCGCCAGCTTTCCGGCGGCCAGCAGCAGCGCGTCGGGCTGGCGCGGGCGCTGTCGATGGATTCGGACATCATCCTGATGGACGAGGCCTTTTCCGCGCTCGACCCGCTGATCCGCTCCGGCATGCAGGACCAGCTGATCACGCTGCAGAAATCGCTCAACAAGACGATCCTGTTCATCACCCATGATTTCGACGAGGCGCTGAAGATCGGCGATCGGATCGCCGTGCTGAAGGACGGCGCCGTGCAGCAGGAGGGCAAGCCCGAGGACATCGTGCTGCGGCCGGCCAACGACCACATCGAGGAGTTCGTGCGCGAGGTGAACAAGGCGCGCGCGATTCACGTGCGCTCGATCATGGAGCGCGGCGCGACGGAGCCGTGCGAGCAGTCGGTGTCGATGGATGCGCGCTGCGAGGACGTGCTGCCGCTGTTCGCCGAGCATCTGTGGGTTGGCGTCGTCGACGGCGACGGCAATCAGATCGGCCGCGTCACCGCCAAGCAGGTGATCAAGGCGCTCGCCCGCCACACGCCGGGCGTGGGCTGAGGCGCGGATCGCATCCGGGCGCGAGGGAGAGGGGGCGCGAGCGCCTCTTCTCCCCTCGGCGGCGATGCGAGAGGCGAGGCCAGCAAGGAGGCATCCGCGCCCGACAATCGCGACGGCGGTTGCCTCCGGTGGTGATCGCCGGATTGCAGCTGCGTGCGCAGAATTCAATACGCCCATAGGGCTCAGGCTCTTGCACCTTCCGTAGAGGTAGGGCAATTCTGTTGGATGCTTGTAAATTCTGTCTTTACAACCAATGGTGATGACGTGCCCGGTGGCCGCATCGAGACGCGCTATGTTTTCAAGAGTGCCAATCTGAACCAGGCTGAGGCCTCGATCGGCCACTGGATCATCTACTACCGACCCACCCGGCGCGCGCGTGCGGCCCTCCCATCCGGGTATTTTGCCATGGCCCAGGTTGAGGGCATCGACCTGGAGCCGTTGCGGCCAGGCTACCGTCTCGCGCGAATGGCGGGCTATCGCGGCTTCGACCGGACGGTGCCGTTCAAGGAAGACGGGCACTACTACGAGGCTGCGCTTCGCAGGGCGGACGCTTCGAGGAATCGCGGGGCCTTCGGTCAGGGTGTTCGCAATCTGCACAAAGACGAGTTCGGGCAGATCGTTGCGGCGGGACTTACGGCAGTCTCAGCCGATGCATCGTGGCAGTTTCCTGGGTCGGCGGCTCTTCCCCGTCCAGGCCATCTGTACGCCGCGGAAGACCCGGCACTCTTCGTGCAGGATGAGCCGCTGCTGTCCGTGCCGCGGGCAA
>JAFKJZ010000599.1 GCA_017305815.1 Hyphomicrobiales bacterium | reverse complement strand
CAAGCAGACCGGCGCCATCGTCGTGCGCATCCTGAACGGCGAGAAGGCCGGCGACATCGACATCAACGTCGCCGCCGGCACCGATCTCGTGATCAACCCGGCCGCCGCCGAGAAGATCGGCCTGACGCTGCCCAAGTCGATCGTCGACCGCGCCACCAAGGTCATCAAGTAATCAAAAGGAAGGCCCGGCCCCGCGCCGGGCCTTCCCTTTGCGTTCACGCGGCGGTACATGCCGCGTCCAGCATCGACACAAGACCAGGCCGCTCGTCGACGATCGGTCTGCCTCAGCGGAAGGGCCGCATTCGTGAGCCTCATTGCCTTTCTCGGCGCGGTTGAACTCGGCCTCGTCTTCGCCTTCGTGGCGCTCGGCGTCTACCTGGCGTTCCGCATCCTCGACTTCCCGGACCTGACGGTCGACGGCTCGTTCCCGCTCGGCGCAGCGGTTGCGGCCGTGCTCAAGTTCCGCATCCTGAACCTGCTCGCCTCGATCCTCACGATGATCGCGCTGTTCTCGGTCAATCTGCGCGTGATGGGCAAGCCGAACGTCGCGCTGATCAACCAGGACACGATGCTGACGCCGTTCTTCGGCCACGGCCTTTCCGAATTCTATGTCCGCCCGCTCTTCGTCGGCGTCCTCGTCGTCATCGCTGTCTTCCTGGTCTGGCGCTTCCTCGCCAGCGACCTCGGCCTCGCCATGCGGGCGACCGGCGCCAATCCGCGCATGGCGCGGGCGCAAGGCGTCAACACCAGCCTGCACATCTATCTCGGCATGGCGCTCTCCAACGCGCTCGTCGCGCTCGGCGGCTCGCTGTTCGCCCAGACCAACGGCTTCGCCGACGTCACCTCGGGCGTCGGCACCATCGTCGTCGGCCTCGCCGCGGTGATCATCGGCGAGACGCTGTTCCATTCGCGCCTGATCATCTGGGCGCTGATCGGCTGCGTCATCGGCTCGGTGCTCTACCGCATCGCCATCCAGCTCGCGCTTTCGAGCGACATCCTCGGACTCAAGGCCTCGGATCTCAACCTCGTCACCGCCGTGCTCGTCGCCGCCGCGCTCGTCCTGCCACGCCTTCGCCGCGGGAGGGCCACGGCATGATCGAGCTTTCCAACCTCTCCGTCGTCTTCGGACGCGGCACGCCGCTCGAAAAGCAGGCGCTGTCCGGCCTCGACCTCGCCATCGAGGCGGGTTCCTTCGTCACCGTCATCGGCTCGAACGGCGCCGGCAAGTCGACCATGCTCGGCGTGCTGGCCGGCGACGTCATCCCGACCTCGGGCCGCGTCGCCATCGGCGGCCGCGACGTCACCCGGATCGCTACCGCCCAGCGCGCGAAATATGTCGCCCGCGTCTTCCAGGACCCGCTGACCGGCAGCTGCGGCGCGCTGACAATCCAGGAAAACCTGGCGCTCGCCGCCGCGCGCGGCAGCCGTCGCGGCTTCGGCCTCGCCATCGGCAGCAACCGGCGCGACGAATTCCGCTCGCGCGTCTCGGAGCTGAAGCTCGGCCTCGAGAACCGCATGGACGACCGGATGGACCTGCTCTCCGGCGGCCAGCGCCAGGCGCTGTCGCTGGTGATGGCAACGCTCGCCGGCAGCGAGGTGCTGCTGCTCGACGAGCATACCGCCGCGCTCGACCCCGGCATGGCCGAGTTCGTGATGGAGCTGACCCAGTCCCTGGTCGAGAAGCACAAGCTCACGACGATGATGGTCACCCATTCGATGCGCCAGGCGCTCGATTACGGCACCCGCACCGTCATGCTGCATGGCGGCAAGGTCATTCTCGACGTGGTCGGCGACAACCGCAAAAACCTGACGATCGAGGACCTGATCGAGATGTTCCGCAAGGCCCGCGGCGGCCAGACGCTCGACGACGACGCGCTGCTGGTGAGCTGAGGCGTCGAACATTCGTCCGACGACCCTGCCCGCACCATTCCGAATGCCCGCCTGAAGACCCTCACCCCCGCCATCTCCCGCAAACGGGAGAGGGGGCGAGCCCGCCTGCCACGGAAGCGATAACGGATGCCGGCCGAAAAGCCCTCGTCCGCTCGCGGGAGAGGGTTGGGTGAGGGGCTTGCTTTCCCCCTCTCGGGACGCGCGAAGTTCGTTGAACCGGCGTCATCCTCGCGAAGGCGAGGAGGACGGCGGAGCTGGACGCGGTGCGTCCGCCTTCAGCGAACCGCCCTGCCCTTGCCGGCCTCGCCGACGCAGCGAAGTCCGCTGGCCGCGCCGATGCCCCAGAACAGCGAGCTGCAGTTCCGGCACGTGCCGCAGCCGCTCGGCGCGGCGGAAGCCGGGCTGTTCGTCGGGCTGGCCATGTCGAAAATCTCCGCTCGTTGCATGAGCGCAATCATCGCCGGACCGGGCGCGACTTCCAAGAAACGGAATTGCCGGCGCCGCCCGGTTCCTTGGAACAGGCGACGCCGGATCGGGCGAAAGGCGTTATGCCGGCACTGCCTCGAACGTTTCCGGCTGGACCGGCCCGCCCGTCTCGATGGACTTGTAGGCTGCCTCGACCAGCGCGAAGGTGTTGAGATTGTCGTGGCCGGAGGTCGCCGGAACGCTGCCCGCGTCGAGGCTGTCGAGCCAGTGGCGCTGGGTCGAGACGACGCTATCCTGGATGAGCAGCCAGGGCTCGCCGCCCCAGGAGAGCGGCTTCGGCTTGGCGATCTCGGTGAAATTGCCTTCCGGCGAGGTGACGACCAGCCGGCAATCGGCCTCGACCCGGATCGAACCCTTGGTGCCTTCGAAGTGGATCAGCGTCTGCGGGAACAGGTCCGGCTCCTGCCGGCTCGCATAGCTGCATTCGGAAACGCTGACGGCGCCGTTGGCATGGCGCATCATCACCGTCGCCTGGTCCTCGCCATTGATGCCCTGCTTGATCGCCTGGCCGAGGCAATAGACGCTTGTCGCCTCGCCCATGAAGACGCGCGCGACGTCGAGCACATGCACGCCGATATCGAGCAGCACGAAGCGATCGACCTCGGCCAGATAGGGCTGGCCCTTGTAGATGTCATAGCCGGTGCGGAAGGCGAAACGGCCCCAGGTCGGTTCGCCCAGCGCGCCCGAGCGGGCGATCTCGGCGGCGCGCAGCAGCGGTGCCTGGAAGCGGAAGTTCTCATGCACCATCAGCGGCCGGCCGGCCTTGTCCATGGCGTCGACCAGCGCGCAGCAATCGGCCCAGTCGGGCGCCAGCGGCTTCTGCACGACCGCGGCCACGCCATGTCGGGCGCAGGCCTCGACCAGCGCCCGGTGCGACGGCGCCGTGGTGACGATGTCGACGAAATCGGGCTTCTCCGTCGCCAGCATCTTCTCGAAATCGGTATAGAAGGCCGGAATGTTGAAATCGGCCGCGGCGGCTGCCGCCTTCTCGCCGTCGACGTCGCAGACCGCCACGATTTCAGCGCGGTCGGCGAGTTCGCCCCAGGCATTCAGGTGGTTGCGCGCGAAAAAACCGCACCCGACAAGGGCGCCCCTGCGAAGTGTCATCGTCTCTCTCCCTCGTCTTGTCAGGCTGCGCCGGCGGCATCCCAGGATGCGCCACGACCGGTCCCGTTGGCGCGTCGGACCGGCCCGCAGTTTTCCCGTCAAGTCGAGCAGTCGGCCGCGCCAACGTCAAGCGGACACGGCCGGAATTCGAGGGGGAGAACCGATGGTTCAGTCGCGAAAGAGGTCGACGGAAAAGCGTTTCGAGATGCCGAGGCCGACGGTGAACTGGTTCTCGCTGCCGGCGGTCGCCACGATCGGCGAATCCTTGGCGTCGCCGACGAAGCGGTCATAGCCGGCATCCGCGTTCAGGAACCAGTCCGGCTTGAACTCGTAGCGCGCCGACGCCTTGAGGCCGACCGAATAGATGCCGCCGCCGGCGTCATAGGCGGCGAGGTTACCGCCGCTGGCGATGCTCTCGGCCTCCGAGACATTGAAATAGGTGCCGGTGAAGCCGCTGGAGCCGAAATTCGCGCGTGGTCCGATCTTGAGTTCGACCTGCTTGGTCGGGCGGACGATGGCGTCGGCGCCGAAGCTGCCGACGACGCCGCTCGCCTCGCCGAAGGCGCCGCGGATCTCGCCCAGCACTTCCGCGCCATAGACGGGATCGAAATTGAACTCATAGCCGGCCTTGACGCCGAGCTCATAGGTCGCGTCGAGTTTTCGCGTGCCGGCGAGGCCCGGCTCGTCGCTGGGGTCGCGCTCGCCGATGATGCGGAAGGACGGCCCGAAATTCAGCGCCGTCTTCGGGCCGCCGCCGAGCTCGAACACGCCGGGCAGACGGAAATAGGACATCGAAACGATCGGATAGGGCGAGAACAGCAGGTCCTTCGAGCCGAGGAAGCGGGGCTCGACCTTGCCGCCGGCGCCGAGCTCGATGACGAGGTCGACATCGCCATAGGGACGCCGCTCGGCGGCATGGGCGGAAACAATGACGGCGAGGGAAAGAAGAGAGGCAGCCAGCGCGCTGGCGGTCTGACGTCGCATCAAGGCAGGATTACTCCGGAACGCATACTCGACTGGCAAGGCGCCCCGGACTGCAATCGCCGCCCGAACGTCTTGGTTAATCTCGTATGGCCAAAGCTGCTGAAGATTGTGTTACGACGCCGTCACTACCACGAGGCGCAATGGCGTCGCCGGACCGCTTGCCGCCGCATGAACTTGCGTATCCAATGGAGCCCTCGCAGCTGATCGATCGGATCCAGCATGCCCTCGATAGCCCCGACCGCGCCGCTCCATCGCATCGAGCAGGATTCGCTCGGTCCGGTCTCCGTCCCCGCCGACGCCTATTACGGCGCGCAAACCGCCCGCGCGATGGAGAATTTCCAGATCTCCGGCACGCCGATCCGCCATTTTCCGGAGCTGATCCGCGCGCTCGCCATGGTCAAGCTCGCTGCCGCGCGCGCCAACCGGCAGCTGGGCGATCTCCCGGACGAGAAATTCGCGGCAATAGAGCAGGCCTGCCTTGAGATCATCGCCGGCCGGTTCGACGACCAGTTCTTGCTCGACGTCTTCCAGGGTGGCGCCGGCACCTCCACCAACATGAACGCCAACGAGGTGATCGCCAATCGGGGGCTGGCAACCGCGATCCGGCTGGCGCTGCTGATGAGCTATGGCCGCCTCTCCGAGGCGCTCGAGCGGCTCGCCCTTGCCTTCGACGCCAAGGGGAGTGAGTTCACCAGCATCATCAAGCTCGGCCGCACCCAGCTGCAGGACGCCGTTCCGATGACGCTCGGCCAGGAGTTCCAGGCCTTCGCGGTCACGTTGCGCGAGGACGAACAGCGGATCGAGGAGGCGTCGCGACTGCTGCTCGAGGTCAATCTGGGCGGCACCGCCGTCGGCACCGGGATCACCGCCGACCCCGCCTATGCGGCGATCGTCGTGCGCGAACTCGGCATGCTGACGAACCGGCCCTTCGTCGTGTCGCAGAACCTGATCGAGGCCTGCTGGGACACCGGCGCCTTCGTCCTGTTCTCCGCCACGCTGAAGCGGACGGCAGTGAAGCTGTCGAAGATCGCCAATGATCTACGCCTGCTGTCGAGCGGCCCGCGCGGCGGCATCGGCGAGATCAACCTGCCGCCCGAGCAGCCGGGCTCCTCGATCATGCCGGGCAAGGTCAATCCGGTCATCCCGGAGGTGGTGAACCAGGTGGCGTTCCATGTCATCGGCGCCGACCTGACCGTGACGCTGGCCGCCGAGGCGGGTCAGCTGCAGCTCAACGCCATGGAACCGGTGATCGTCTTCAGCCTGCTGCAATCGCTGTCGCTGATGACCAACGCGATCGACACGCTGACGACGAAATGCGTCACCGGCATCACCGCCAATCCGGAGACCTGCCGCAAGAACCTCGAGGCGAGCACGGCGCTCGCCACCGGACTGGTCTCGCTGATCGGCTACGAGCGGGCCGCCCAGCTCGCCAAGGAGATCCTGGCCACCGGCAAGACCTTGCGCGAACTCCTCGCCGAGGACCCGCTGCTGCCGGACGAACTGATCGACCAGGTCTTCGATCTCGACGCGCTGACGCGGCCATCGCGATTGCGGCGGCGGCCGCCTGTCGCGAGGTCCTGACGAAGCCGTGGTCGGCGGCACGCACCCGCATCCAGCCTGCTCCGGCGGAGCCTCTACCAGAGGAAGGAAGAGGGAGACGCCAGGATTGTGAAGTCCCCCTGATTGACTGGAACCAGTTCAAAGGAATTTTCTAAATAAGTATTTTCCATCCTTAAACATTGGATTTGGCAATTACCATGTCGTAAGGCAATATTGCCGTTCTGGTGACACTGGACCCCTGGGGGAAATGCAGATGCTTGCTAGGTCAAGCGGCGCCGGCTTGCGGGCGATCGGGTTCATCTTGCTCGCGGCAACCTCTCTCGCCACGACGACGATATCGGTTCGAGCGGCGGAAACGCCGACGACGCAGGCGCCGGCTCCGGAGAGCCCAGCGCCGGCCCAGCCCGCTCCAGCCGCGGCCGCGCCCGCCGAGGCGCCCTCTGACGAGGCCGCCCCGAGCGACGTGTTCACGCAGGACGAACTGCGCAAGCTCCTGGCGCCCATCGCGCTCTACCCGGATGCGTTGCTGGCGCAACTGCTTCCCGCCTGCGCCTATCCGGTTGATATCGTGCAGGCTTCCCGCTGGATCGGCAAGAACAAGGCCGCCGTCGCCAAGGGCGACTTCTCCGGCGCCGATACGCAGGGCTGGGACCCGACCGTCAAGGCGCTGGTCCGCTTCCCTGATATCATCGCCAAGCTGAACGACGACCTCGACATGACGACGGATCTCGGCGACGCCTTCGTGAACCAGCCGGACGACGTCGCCGCCATGATCCAGACGCTGCGCCTGGAAGCGCAGAAGGCCGGATCGCTCAAGACCACCAAGGAACAGAAGGTCACCGTCCAGGAACAGGGTGGCAACCAGTATGTCGCCATCGAGCCGACCGATCCGGGCGTCATCTATGTGCCGACCTACGATCCGGCAACGGTCTATTACGACAATGGCGGCGCGCTCGCGGCGGGGGTCATCGGTTTCGGCACCGCCGTCGCCGTCGGCATCGCCATCGACAATGCCTGGGACTGGGGGCATGGCTGGGTCTACCCGCCGCGCTGGCCGGGCTATCCGGGCTATCGCCCGGGCGGCGGCAACAACATCAACATCGGCAACGACATCAACATCGGCGGTGGCATGCGCCCCTGGCGTCCCGACGGCGACCGCTACCGGCCCGGCCAAGGCAGCAAGCCCGGCCTCGCCAATCGCCCGCACGGACCGGGCGGCGGCAACCACCCCGGGGTGGGCAATCGTCCGGGCCTCGATCGCCCGAATGCCGGCAACCGCCCGGACATCGGCAATCGCCCGAACGCGGGCAATCGTCCGGATCGTCCGGATCGCCCGGCTGTCGCCAACAAGGGGCAGCGCCCCGCCGGCGGCGCCAACAAGGCGGTGAAAAAGCCCGCCAAAGACACCGCCTTCAGCAACGCCAAGGTGGGCGGCAAGGGATCCAAGGCGATCTCCAACCGCGGCGCCTCCAGCCGGAAGTCACCGCCCAGGCCGCAGGCCCATTCCGGCGGCGGGCGACCGCAGCAGATGCACCGCGGCGGAGGCGGACGGCCCCAGATGCATCGCGGCGGCGGCGGTGGTCGCCAGATGCATCGTGGCGGACGCGGTCGGCACTGAGGAGAACGGTCATGCAGAAGAAAGCCCTGTCCACGCTTGGCGCCCTGCTTGCCGGCGTCGTCCTCTTCAGCCATCAGGCCCGCGCGCAGGAAGTCTTTCCCTCGCCGGAGGCCGCTTCCACCGCCCTCGTCGCCGCCGCCAAGGCGCCGGAAAGAGGCATGCTCGACAAGATCTTCGGTGACGGCGCGAGGGAACTGATCGCGTCCGGCGACGAGGCGGTCGACAAGCAGCGTCTGTCCGATTTTCTGGTGCTCGCGGGCGACGGCAGCGCGGTCACCGACGGCGACGGAGGAGCCAAGGTGCTGACCTACGGCGCCGATCATTGGCCGTTCCCGATTCCGCTGAAGCAGGTCGCGGGCGGCTGGGCCTTCGACCTCGACGCCGGCAATGAACGGATCGCCGACATGACGATCGGACAGAACGAGTTGGTAGCGATCGGCGCCTGCGCGGACTACGTCGCCGCGCAGAACGAATATTTCCGCACGCTGCACGACAACCAGCCGGTCCAGCAGTTCGCCCGCCGCCTGG
>JAFKJZ010000598.1 GCA_017305815.1 Hyphomicrobiales bacterium | reverse complement strand
ACCGGCATCCAGTTCAACCCCGTCTCCGGCGACGCGCTGGAAGGCGCGATCCTGCGCATCGCCGCGCTCTGGCGCGACCGTCCGAGCTGGAAGAAGCTGCAGAAGAACGCCATGAAGACGGATGTTTCCTGGACCCGGCCGGCAGCCGCCTATGCGAGGCTCTATCGGGATCTGGCGGCGGCAAGCTGATGGTGGCCGGCATGCCCGTCGGCGATGGATCGGCCGAACCGCTCGGCGTCACGCCGACCACGACCGGCGTCAATGTCGCGGTCGTTTCCGCCCATGCCGAGGCGATCTTCTTCTGCCTCTTCGACGCGGAAGGCGAGGTCGAGTTTCGCCGCATCCGCCTGCCGGGCCGCACGGGCGACGTCCATCACGGTCATGTCGAGGGCGTCCGGCCGGGCGCGCGCTATGGCCTGCGCGCCGAGGGGCCATGGCGTCCGGAGGCGGGCCTGCGCTTCAACGGCGCGAAACTCCTGGTCGATCCCTATGCGCTGGCGCTCGACCGGCCGTTCCGGCTCGACGACGTCCTGTTCGACGCCCGCCGCCTGGGTGCGGCGAGCGACGGGCGCGACAGCGCCGCCGTCGTGCCGAAAGCGATCGTCACCGCCGCCGCGAAGGCAAGGCCGCGCCTGACGCCGCCGATCGCCTGGGACCGGCAGGTGATCTACGAACTGCATGTGCGCGGCTTTTCCAAGTGCAATCCGGCCGTGCCGGAGGCCATTCGCGGCACCTTCGCCGGCCTCGGTCATCCCGCCTCGATCGCGCATCTGAAGCGGCTCGGCGTCACCACGGTCGAACTGCTGCCGGTCGCGGCCTGGCTCGACGAACGCCACCTGCCGCCGCTCGGCCTCGTCAATTACTGGGGCTACAACCCGATCGCCTGGATGGCGCCGGACCCGCGCCTGGCGCCGGGCGGTTTCGCCGAAGTGGCGGAAGCCGTCGCGGCGCTTCATTCGGCCGGCATCGCCGTCATCCTCGATGTCGTCTTCAACCATTCGGGCGAGAGCGACCATCTCGGCCCGACCGTGTCGTTGCGCGGCCTCGACAACTCCACCTACTACAGGCTCGAGCACGGCGACCCCTCCGGCTATGTCAACGACGCCGGCACCGGCAACATCCTCGCCTGCGATCGCCCGCCGGTCGTGCGCCTCGTCATGGATGCGCTCCGGACCTGGGTCGAGCGCGCCGGCGTCGACGGCTTCCGCTTCGACCTCGCCACCACGCTCGGCCGGCGCGAGGATGGTTTCGATCCTGCCGCGCCGCTGCTCGCCGCGATCGAGCAGGATCCGCTGCTGCGCGATCTCGTCCTGATCGCCGAGCCCTGGGACATCGGGCCGGGCGGTTATCAGCTCGGCAATTTTCCGGCCGCCTGGGGCGAGTGGAACGACCGCTATCGCGACACGGTGCGACGCTTCTTCCGTGGCGACGGCGGCATGGTCGGCGACATCGCCACGCGCCTCGCCGGCTCGGCCGACATCTTCGCGCCCCGTTACCGGGGCGTTACCAGAAGCGTCAATTTCGTTACCGCGCATGACGGCTTCACGCTCGCCGATCTTGTCGCCCACGTCCGCAAGCACAACGACGCCAATGGCGAGCGCAACCGCGACGGCACCGACGACAACAAGTCCTGGAACAACGACGCGGAGGGGGAGACGGCCGACGCAGCGATCCTCGCCCGCCGCCGCGCCGATGTCCGCGCGCTGCTGATGACGCTGGTGTTCTCGCGCGGCACGCCGATGCTGACCATGGGCGACGAACTCGGCCGCAGCCAGAAGGGCAACAACAACGCCTATGCGCAGGACACGCCGCTCGCCTGGCTCGACTGGCTCTCGGCAGACGAGGAACTGATTGATTTCACGAGCGAGATCATAGCCTTGCGTGCGGATCATCCAGCGCTGCGCGACCCCCGACCGCTCACCGGCAAGGCCGTGCCGGGCAGCGACGAGCCGGATGTAGGCTGGTTCAACGCCGACGGCCGGCCGCTGGACGAGGCCGGCTGGCACGCGCCGGGGAACCGGGCGCTGGTCGCCGTTCTGGCGACGGCGACGGCCGACGGGCCTTTGGACCGCGTCTGCCTCGTGCTGCACGCCGGTCCGGCGCCGATCGATCTGCGTCTGCCGCCCCATGCCGGCGGCGGTCGCTGGCGGCTGGGCGCGGCGTCTCTCGATCCGGATGGCATCCGGGCGGCCATGTCCGTGTCCGCGCAGTCCCTGCGCCTGGAGCCAAGGTCGGCATTGCTCCTGCTCGGCTAGGGAATGCTTGCGCCGGTCTTGGTATTTTGCGCGATCAAGAGAATTTTACGAAAAGCGCGCGAGATAAAGCTTGCCCAGCATTTACTGTGTTGGCCAAATTCAATGGCCGCTGCGGGCGCTTTTCGTTAAACTTGTAGGCAAGAACCGGGATCTGCTGACGGAGGCTGTCGTGCCCGATACCATTTTCAGGAATTGGTCCAGCGACTTCAGCAGGGACTGGGGCAGGAAGCCGATCCGGATCGATCACACGCTCAGCCAGAATGATCTCTTTTCCAAGGAAGCCCTGGCCGAACTGATCGAGCGCTACCCGATCGAGCACTACTCGCTGATGCGGACCAGTTCGCGCGGCGAGGAGAAGAAGATCTGGCGTCGCGGCGAAGTCGGCGGCCTCAGCGGCCATGAGGTCATGGCGCAGATCGCCTCGGGTGGTCTGTGGCTTCAGCTGCGCGAGTTGAAGCTCGTCGACAAGCGCTACAACGACCTGCTGCAGTCGATCTACGCCGAGGTCCGCGAGCGCGTGCCCGGCTTCCATTCCTTCGGCCACGAAATGGGCATCCTGATCTCGTCGCCCAACGCCAAGGCGCACTATCACGCGGATCTTCCGGGGCAGGCGCTCTGGCAGATCCTCGGCCGCAAGCGCGTCTATATCTATCCGGCCGCCGAGCCCTACCTGCCGCAGGACGAGCTGGAGAAGATCGCGCTGACCGGGCTTGAATCGGCGCTTCGCTACGATCCCGAGTTCGATCGCGACGCGCTGGTGCTCGATCTCGAGCCTGGCCAGATGCTGACCTGGGAGCTGAACGCCCCGCACCGCGTCGAGAATCATGACGAGCTCAGCGTCTCGATGACGACTGAGCACTGGACGGAGGCGATCCGCCGCGAACAGATGATGACCGTGGCGAACGGCATCCTCCGCAAGCATTTCGGCGTCAAGCCGAAGCGCGGCAGCGCCGATGGTCCGGCCTTCTGGGCCAAGGCCGCCCTGCAGGCGGGATGGCGCCGCAGTCCCTGGTACAAGCGCGAGCAGCGCAAGATGATGCCGGTGGATTTCCGGCTTGCGCCGGGGACAACCACGACGATCGTCGACATCCCCGCTTACGTCGTCTGAGGCTCTTTGGCACAACCGCCATGAGCGGAGGATGAGCGCGATGAGCAGCGGGGCGCGTGATCGCTGGACGGTCACCGTGCATGGATCCTGGCAGGAGGCGGCCGGCGACTGGCGGCCCTTCTTCGCCGAGGGGCCGTCGCCCACGCCCTTCCAGGCCGAGCCGTGGCTGGCGCATTGGTATGCCGCCTTCTCGGGCCGGCCCGATGTCCAACCCTTGCTCGTTCATGTCGCCGACGCCGGTGGAGCTGCTGCTGTCGCGCTGCCTCTGATCCTGCGCCGCGATCGTCTGAGAACCATCGAATTCGCCGATCTCGGCATCACCGACTACAACGCGCCGCTGCTCGGACCCGCCGCGCCGGTCGATGTCGCGGAAGCGCTGTCGCTGTGGCGCGCCGTTCGCGCATCCTTGCCGCCGGCCGACCTGATCGAGTTCACCAAGGTGGTGACGGAGATCGGCGGGCGGCCCAATCCGCTGGTCCAGGCGCTCGGCGGCGAGGCCTCGCATCTCTTCGGCAATTATGTCCGCATAGATACCGACTACGAGACCTGGCTGCGCAGCCTCGCCAAGGAGAACCGAAAGGAACTCGGGCGATTCTGGCGTGTCTTCACGCGGGACGAGCGCGCGCGCTTCATCTTCGTCGAGGATGCGGAAACGGTACGGAAGATCTACGGCTACCTGACGGCGCAGCAGAGCGCGCGTATCCGCTCGCTCGGGCTGCCCTATCTGCTCGACGAGCCGGACTATGACGCCTTCTACCGTGATATGCTGCTCGATGGCCTCAAGGACGGGTCGGCGAAACTGTCGGCGCTGGTCGCCGGCGACGAGTTGGTCGCGGGCCTGTTCGGCATCGCGCATGGCGATCACTATTCAATGGTGCGGATCAGCACGGCAGGTGGTGAATGGGCCAATTGCTCGCCGGGCCGGCTGGTGATCGAGCGGACCATGGAGGCGCTGCACCGGCAGGGCTATCGCGTCTTCGATTTCACGATCGGGGATTACGGCCACAAGCGCGCCTTCGAAGTTGAACGCGTGCCGCTTGTCAGCATTCACGAGAGCCTCTCGTGGCGCGGCTGGTCGACGGTCGGCTACGAAGGCGCCAAGGCGTTCGTCAAGCGCCATCCCGCGATTGAAAAGCTGGCCCGCAAGGTATTGCGACGGGCCGCCTGAGCCCGCTCACGCGGCGGCTTGGGCGCGACGGTCCAGCCGGCGTCGTAGGATGGTCCGCGCCTCGCCGCCATAGGCGACCAGGATGGCGATCGCATAGAGCCCCATGCCGAGAAGAATCGGCCATGACCTTGACGATGTCGAGCACGGGCGGGACGAAGTCGAGCCTCCGCATGGCGAGATACATGCTGACGGCCGCTGCCGCGGTCGAGCCGAGGGCCGTGCCGACGACGGCGCCGATCGGACCGAAGAGCAGCAGTCCCGCGGTGGTCAGGACGACGGCCGCGACGATCTCGACGATGTCGACGATGCCGGCATAGGAGAGCCGCTTCTCCAGGATAAAGATCTGGTCGCTGACATGCACATGCAGGAAGCGGATGGCGGCGGCGAGTGCCGACAGGCCGAGGATCGTTTTGGTCATCTCGCGGTAGGGCTCGGCGATCAGCAGGTCGGTGGCCGGCGTGCTGATCATGGCGATGCCGACGACGGTCGGCGCCATGACGCCGATCAGAAGGGCGGCGTTGGTGGCGAGCTGCTGCAGCGCTTCGGCGCGCCTGCCCTCGTTCAGGAGGCGGGCCGCGATCGGGAAGGCGGCCGCCGCGACCAGCATGGCGCCGAAGGATGCGCAGCGCCGGCCGAGCCCCCAGCCGACGGCCATCAGGCCGAAGGCGGCGGCGCCCGAGATGTGCCCGACGACGTATCGGAAATTGTTCTCGGCGATCCAGCCGAGGCCATAGAGGATCAGGATCGGGCCGCCATAGGCGAAGGCGGCGCGTAGGATCGCGGCCTCGATCCGGCGCGGCAGGATGGCGATGCCGATCATTGGCGCGGCGACGAGATTGGCGATGAATTGTGCCGCGCCATAGGCGAGGATCAGAGCCTCGCTGGTCGGCTGCCACCATGTCAGCAGCGCCAGGCCGATGCCGAAGCCGAGGATCGGCCCAAGGATCTGCAGCAGCGTGTAGGCCAGGATGTTTGACTGCGCCCGTGCCCGCTCGGAATAGTGGGTGTTGATGCCGCGCGTCGCGAAGAAGAAGGCGACGACCAGCACGGTTTGCCAGGTGAGATGGGTGACGTCGATGATCGCGACCGTGATCACCGCGGCGATGAGGCTGATTGCGACCGAGAGGAAGATGACCGCCGCTTCGGTGTGCAGGAAGGCGCTGCGCTCGGCCCGACCGCGCTCGAACGGCATGAAGCGCAGCGCGTAGACCGAGAACCAGGACAGCGCGATCAGATAGGCGAATTCCTGCGTCGCCGTGATGAGCACGTAGGAGCCCATCTCGGCCGGCGGCAGGAAATAGGTCCACACCACCATCGACAGCAGCTGGAAGGCGGGCGACAGCAATTGTGCCGGAAGGTAGCGGATCGTCTGGCGGATCAGCATGCGCGCGGTTCGTTGGTGGAAGGCGGAATGAAGCGACGATCGAGCAGGATCAGGATCATCGTCATCATGAGCGCCATGTCCGTCGTCTTGTTGGCGATGCCGGTCGAGGTCGACGTCACGAGGAAGAAATAGGCCAGCGGCAGCAGGCCCGCCCACCCGACGCTGCGGAGAATCTCGGAGCAGAAGAAGAGGAGCCCGACAAAGAACAGCAGCGTGGTGATGATGCCGTAGTAGGCGAAGAAGGCAACCACGAAGCTCTCGATTCCGATCGCGAGGTCGAGCCGGCGCTGGTTAGAAGCGACATGGGCGAGGTCGGGGGCGAAGACCAGATCCCGCAGTGCCATGCCGTCGAAGATGTGGAACATGGCGATGCGGGTGGCGGCGCTGCCGGAATCATCCTCGAAGCGGCTCAGGAAGGTATCGAGAATACCCCCCTGGACCAGCAGCGACCCGACGGTGGCGATCAGGGTGAGCACGACGATGACGGCGAAGGCGTCGCGCAGGCGGAACCGCCTGCCGGCGAGGACGGCGGCGATGCTCCAGGCGCTGCGGGCGGCGAGCAGGAGCAGCACCACGACGGTTGCGGCGCGGCCGCCGAAGGTGACCATGGCGCTGAGGTTGTAGATCAGCAGGAAGGTGCGAAGCGGCAGGTCGAAGCGGCGGCCGCCGGGGCCGGTCAGAATCAGCAGATAGAGCCCGGTGGCGAGCGTGTTGATCAGCGGATGTCCGAGCAGCGCCGTCGATCGCCAGTCATAGGTGATGACCTCGCCGCCTGAATAATAGGGCGTCAGCCGCCAGCCGGTGAAATACTCCGCGAAGCCCAGCGTCGAGTTGACCAGAAAGAACAGGTGCAGCGCGATGACCAGTCGCTCCATCATCGGCGCGCGCAGCGCCGAGAGCGAGACGAACAGCGCCAGCGGCAGGACGAAGGTGTCGGCGATCGCCGAGATCGGCAGCTTCTGGACGATGGCGGTCTGGAATGTCAGCAGCGCGATCGCCATCGCGAAGACGAGCAGGCCCGGCCGGCGCACCGCCAGCGTCGCCAGCATAGACCCCGGACCGATCGCGACCGCCCATACGGCGAGCGAGGCCAGCGACAGGAACGTCGCCGGATGGAATTTTGCGAGCGGCGATCCGCCCGCAGACGCATAGGGCAGGCCCGCCGCCTGCAGCACCTTGGACGAGACCAGGAACAGCACGGCGACGGTGAGCGCCGTCAGGCCTGTGGCGAGCCCGTAGGGGCGCGCAATCCGGATCGGTCGATGGAAGCTCGGCGCGGTCCGGGAAGTGCTCATGTCGTCGCCGCCTTCTCCGCTTTCGCATCCGCGCCGTCGGCGCGCGCGCCGCTCACCGGGCGCAGCGTGATGCCGAGGAACAGGAGCGCCGTCCAGCGCGTGCGGACGAGCAGCCGATGGAGCAGGATCGGCATGCCGAGACCGACGACGAGGGCCGCGGCGAAATACACCCCGTTCGGCAGGCCGGGC
>JAFKJZ010000597.1:5448-10187 GCA_017305815.1 Hyphomicrobiales bacterium | reverse complement strand
CGGTGAGGCCTGAACCCCTCACCCGCCGGCCTGCGGCCGTCGACCTCTCCCCATGGGAGAGGTGAAAGCAAGACGCTATGACCTGGGGTGCCCGCTACACCGCCTGCGGGACGATGCCGCCGAGGCGGCTGGAGGCGAGGCAGGCGTCGACCAGGGCCATGGTGCGGATCGAGTCGTGCACGTCGGTGTCGAGCACGCTGTCCTCGCCGGCCGCATAGCGCTGCAGGTTCGACATCACCGCGCCAAAAGCGTCCGGCACGCGCTCGCCGACCAGCGGGATGCCGGTCCACTCGCCGCCCTCGACGATCACTTCCAGCTTCTCCGGCACCGGCTTCAGATAGTCGTGCAGATAGCCGAGATCGAGATGGGCGCAGCCCTTGGTGCCCTCGACGCGGATGGTCGCGTCGATGTGCTTGGGGCCGTAATTGTAGGTGTGGTTGAGCGACAGGCAGCAGCGCGCCTTCGGGCCGTAGTCGAGGATGATGCTGGAGCGCGCGTCCTTCAGGTCGGGATAGCGCGGATGCGGCACCGCCTTGGCATAGACGCTGTCCGGCTCGCCGAGGATCGAGCGGATCCAGTCGAGATAGTGGATCGAATGCAGCGGGATCTCGACGGCGTCGAGATGCGGGATGAACGACCACATCTCCCACGGCATGTAGACGGCGAGCCGCACTTCCAGCTCGACGATGTCGCCGAGCAGGCCGCGCCGGACCGCGTCGCGGATCGCCAGCATCGACGGCGTGAAGCGGAGCTGGAAATTGGTGGCGGCGGTGATTTTTCGCGCGTCGATCGCGGCGAGGATCTGGCGCGCGGCGGCGAGGTTGGCGCCGAGCGGCTTCTGGATCAGCGCGACGCTGCCGACCGGCAATTGCTCGACGGCGCCGAGGATCGCCACCGGCGGCAAGGCGAGGTCGAACACCGTGTCCTCTGTCCGCGCGGCGATCGCCGACGCCATGCTTTCATGGACGACCGGGATGTCGAACTGCGCGGCCACCGCGCGCGCCTTGGCCTGGTCGAGGTCGAAAATGCCGGCGACCGGCAGGCCGATCTTGCGATAGGCGGGCATGTGGGCGCTGCTGACGATGTCGCCGGCGCCAATGATCGTGATCGGCCGCGGCTGGCTCGGCATCGGCCAGGTCTGTTCGAGATTCAAGCCAGCCGTCATGCCACCCTCCGAAGTGCCGCCAGAGCGATCCGGCAGCCTGAAACTGTCTATTTGTATCACTGACGATAGTCGACGTTGATATTTGATATGAGATGGGCAATCCTGTCAACAACGCGGGAAGTCGCCGCGCGACAGTCCAGAGGAGGATGACGGGATGGTTGGTACGGGTGAGGTTCGGATCGCGGGACGGGTCGGGCTGGAGGGCGGCGAACGGCACGTGCATGCGGCACGGCGGCTCAGCGCGGCGTTTCCGATGCTCGAATTCGTGCCGGCCACCGCGGCTTCTTCCAGCCTGCCCGTCATTCGCCTGGTCGAGGACAAGTCGCAGGCCGAGGGCGCCTTCACGCTCACCGTGCGGCCGAGGGACGGCTCGAACGCCGAGATCACGATCACCGGTGGTCCGTTCTCCGGTGTCATCTATGGCGCCGAAGAACTGATTTCTCGCGGCAAGGTCGAGGGTGGCGCCGTGCTGGTTCCGGCCGGCGAGCGCCGCGTTGCGCCGGGCCTCGCCTATCGCACCTTCTGGACCTGGGATCATTCGACCAACTGGGAACTGTCGCAGGTCGGCCACCAGGAAATCGGCGTCTTCAACCCCTATGGCAAGCCGCCGGCCGGCTTCCTCGGCGACTATACGCGCCTTGTCGATTTCGCCAGCCGCAACCGCATTCCCTCGGTCGTGATCTACGGCTTCCTGCGCAATTCGCATGGCGGCATCGAGGCGGCGCAGGAGCTCTGCCGCTATGCGACCGAGCGCGGCGTCCGCATCGTGCCGGGCATCGCCATCGGCTCCTATGGCGGCGTCTACTGGGAAGGCGACCACCCCTATAATCTCGCCACCTGGCTGAAGAAGAACCCGCAGCACGCCGCGACGATGGAGAAGGGCGTCGGCTTCCAGATCGCCGACCTCGACTTCCCGCTCAATTTCCCGCGCTCCGACTACACCATGAGCGCCTGCCCGAGCGCGCCGGAGACGATGGACTGGATGGAGGAGGCGGTCTCCTGGCTCGCCGACACCTTCGAGATCGGCGGCGTCAACATCGAGAGCGGCGACTACGGCGTCTGCGGCTGCGCGCGCTGCGTTGCCCGCCGCAACAACGAGGCGGAGGCCGCCCGCCGCGTCGACGATCACGGCGATTCATGGTCGCATACCGACATGGCCGAGAATTTTCCGCGTCTCTACCGCGCGGCGAAGGCGAAGAAGCCGGACGCGTGGATCTACAGCGAGCTGCAGTGGGACAATCTGTTCGACCCGGTCGCGCATGACGCCCAGCGCAGCATGCCGAAGGGCGCGATCTACCAGCACACCACCAACCGCACCTTCTGGGGCCGGCTGCAGAAGGAACTGACGCGCGCCGACGTGGAAAAACTGCCGACGCAGCCGAACGTCCTGCGCTGCCAGTTCGCCTGCCAGTGGAACGGCGACCGCCGCACCGAGCGCTATGCCTTCAACGGCCGTGTCTTCGCCGACATGAACAAGTTCTGCGCCGATGTCGGCATGCAGGGCCTGACGGTCTGGGGCGAGCCGTCGCCCTATCACGCGACGGTCGAGCTTTCCTATCTGGCCTTCGCCCGCTTCGGCTACGAGCCGGATCTCTCCTGGGAGCGCTTCATCGCCGAGGACGCGGCGCCGCTGCTCGGCGGCCAGGCTGCGGCCGAGCGCTTCGTTGCGGTCGCCGAGGAACTGGACGCGAACATCGAGCTGCCGGTCGAGCGGCTGAAGGCGCTGAAGGGCGAGGCCCGCGAGGCGTCGCGCCATAGCGACGACGAGGTCTCGCGCCGCTGGCTGAGCCTCGAAGACCAGATCGCCCGCCGCGTCTTCATGGGCCGCTAGCGCCCAATCGCTTCTCGGCCGGGCCGCCGGCCCGGCCGAGCACAGGATTACCCGCCATGAGCCAAAATCGCTCTGGAGGCGGGGAAAGTCGGCGTCCTAGACTGGTGAAAAAGGGCGGAGATCGCGACGATCTTTCGCCTGCACCGGGGAGGACATCCGCTTGGCGGAACCAGCACATTTCGTCATCGTCGGCGGCGGCACCGCCGGCTGGCTGACCGCCTTCATCATCG
This sequence comes from Hyphomicrobiales bacterium, assembly GCA_017305815.1. Lineage (GTDB taxonomy): Bacteria > Pseudomonadota > Alphaproteobacteria > Rhizobiales > Kaistiaceae > Kaistia > Kaistia nematophila. The sequence continues at coordinate 6,961 of JAFKJZ010000597.1, read as the reverse complement.
AGGACAGCGCCCGCCGCCAAAAACTCGACATCCGCGTCTCGGTGGTCGAATCCTCCAAAATCCCGACCGTCGGCGTCGGCGAGGGCAGCACGGCGGCGATGCGCGTGCTGTTCCAGCATTTCGGCATCGACGAATTCGAGTTCTTCCGCGAGACCGGCGCTACTTTCAAGCTCGGCATCCGCCACACCGACTGGCGCCGCAAGGGCTTCACCTACTACGGCCCGATCGACGACCCGCATCAGGTCGTCGCCGCGCCGCCGGGCGCGCCCTCCGACTATCTCAACGTCTATTGCGTCGCCGCCGGCCGCAAGGTGCAGGACATGCACCTGTTCGGGCCGCTGCTCGAACAGAAGAAGGCGCCTTATGCGAAGAAGGCGGACGGCTCGCTGATCGCGCTCGGGCCGTTCCATCACGCCTTCCACTTCGACCAGGCGCGGGTCGGCAAATTCCTGAAATCGAAGTCGAAGGGCGTCGCCATCGTCGATGCGGTGATCGAGGGCGTCGAGCGCGATGGCGAGAGCGGCGACATCACCGCGCTCCAGCTCGATACCGGCGAGCGGCTCGAAGGCGATTTCTTCATCGACGCCAGCGGCTTCCGCAAGCGGCTGATCGTCAAGGAGCTGAACGCGCCCTGGATCTCTTACCAGAAGGAGTTGCCGGTCAACCGGGCGCTGCCGTTCTGGCTCGACATCCAGCCGGGCGAGGAGATCAACAATTATACCCATGCCTGGGCGCAGGAAGCCGGCTGGATCTGGCAGATCCCGACCCAAGGGCGCTACGGCTGCGGCTACGTCTATTCCGACGAGTTCAAGACGCCGGAGGAGGCGAAGCGCGAGGTCGAGGCGACGCTCGGCCGCGAGATCGAGGTGCGCGACGACATCCGCTTCCAGATCGGCCGGCTGGAAAACGCCTGGATCGGCAACTGCCTCGCCGTCGGCCTGTCGTCGAGCTTTCTGGAGCCGCTGGAATCGACCTCGATCCATGGCACGATCGTGCAGATGATGCTGTTCACGCAGCGCTATCTGAAGCTGCCCCAAGCGATGACCGCCGCCGACCGCGCCGACTACAACCGCCGCGTCGGCCGGCAGGTCGATGATTTCCGCACCTTCGTCAACACCCACTACGTCACCGAGCGCGACGACACGCCGTTCTGGCGCAACGTCAAGGCCGAGCGACTGCATCCCGAAACCAAGGAGCGGCTGGCGCACTGGAAGCGCGAAATGCCCCGCCGCGAGCATTTTGGCGATTTCCTCGACGGCCTGCCGCATGTCGAGACGCAGTTGCACTATCCCGTCCTCGACGGGCTCGGCCTGCTTGATCCGGCCGTGGCGCAGGCGGAAATGGCGAAGTCGCCGGCGCTCCGCGCCTTCGCCCGCCAGACCGTCGACAGCCTCGTCAGGGAATACCGCCAGGCGGCGTCGAAGGCGCTCGGTCACGCCGAATTACTCGAGCATGTGAACCAGCATGCCCGCTGACCCCGCGCTCCCCTGAAACGAAAAAGCCCCGGCGATGA
>JAFKJZ010000597.1:0-5382 GCA_017305815.1 Hyphomicrobiales bacterium | reverse complement strand
GCCTTGGCTTGATCGTTCAGGCGACGCGCTGCCTGGCGGCTCCGCGCGCCCATTCCGGCAGCCATTCGCCGTGCGCGGCGAGCAAATCGTCGACGAGATGCCAGATCTGGTCGAGATCGAGCTCGGCGGCGGTGTGCGGGTCCATCATCGCGGCGTGGTAGATGTGGTCGCGGTTCTCCGTCAGGAGCGCCTTCACAGTCAGTTCCTGCACGTTGATGTTGGTGCGCATCAGCGCGGTCAGCTGCGGCGGCAGTTCGCCGATATAGGTCGGCTGCACGCCCGAGGCGTCGACCAGGCAGGGCACTTCCGCCGCGCAATCGGCCGGCAGCGAGGTGATGCAGCCATTGTTGCGGACGTTGCCGTAGATGACCGAGGGTTCGCCGGTCCAGACCGAATTGATGATCTCGGAGGCGTATTCCTTGCTCTGCGAAACCTCGATCCGGTCGGCCGTGCGGTATTCCTCCGCCTGGTTCTTCCAGCGGGCGATCTGCTCGATGCAGCGCTTCGGATATTCGTCGAGCGGAATGCCGAACTTCTCGATCAGGTCCTCGCGGCCTTCCTTGATGAAATAGGGCGTGTATTCGGCGAAATGCTCGGAGCTCTCGGTGACGAAATAGCCGAGGCGGGTCAGCATCTCGTAGCGCACCTTGTTGGGGCAGCGCGGGTTCCAGCCGGGCTTCGGCGCGCGGCCTTCGCGGTAGCCGCGGACGAGGTCCGGGTAGAGGTCGCGATAGGAGCCATCTTTCTGCCGATGCTCGAACTTCAGGTAGAACGCCATGTGGTTGATGCCGGCGGCGCGGTAGCGGATTTCCTCGTAGGGAATGTCGAGGTCATGCGCCAGTTCCATTGCCGTGCCCTGCACGGAATGGCAGAGGCCGACCTGGCGGATGGTCGGGTACTTGGCGCTGATCGCCCAGGTGTTGATCGCCATCGGGTTGACGTATTGCAGCATGATCGCGTTCGGGCAGACGGCGAGCATGTCCTCGCAGATCTTCCAGAGATGCGGAACCGTCCGCAGGCCGCGCATGATGCGCGCAGGCCGAAGCGCTTCGGCACTTCGAAATCGGTGATCGTGCAGGGATCGTAGCCGCCGATCTGGAAGGCGACGACGACGAAATCGGCGCCCTGGAGCGCCTTCCTCTGGTCGGTATAGGTCTCGACCTTCGCCTTGGCATCGAGGGTGGAGGCGATCTTGCGGACGACGACGGCGCTTTCTTCGAGGCGCTGCGGGTTGATGTCCATCAGCGCGATGGTGGCGCCGGACAGCGCCGGGCGCTGCAGCACGTCGCCGACGATGTTCTTCATGAACACGGTCGAACCGGCGCCGATGAAGGTGATCCTGGGATTGGCAGTCATGGAAGAAGCTCCGGGGTAGGCAGAATAGTTAGGCGGCTATTTCGAACGCCGCCCGGACGAGGCGGGCGGTGTATTCGCTTTGCGGCCGGGTCAGCACCTCGCTGACCGGCCCCTGTTCGACGATCTTGCCGTGCTGCATGACGATGACGCGATGGCAGAGCGCGCGCACGACCTTCAGATCATGCGAGATGAACAGGTAGGAGAGGCCGCGCTCGTCCTGCAGCTTGCGCAGGAGATCGATGATCTGCGCCTGCACGGAGAGGTCGAGCGCCGAGGTCGGCTCGTCGAGCAGGATGAATTCCGGCTCCAGCGCGATGGCGCGGGCGATGGCGATGCGCTGGCGCTGGCCGCCGGAGAATTCATGCGGGAAGCGGCCGAGGATTGTGTCGGGCATGCCGGAATCGCGCAGCGCCTGGCGGACGCGCTCGAGCCGGTCGCGGCGATCGGCGCCGATGCCGTTGACGATCAGGCCTTCCTCGATGATCTGGCCGATCGACATGCGCGGATTGAGCGACGAGAACGGATCCTGGAAGACGATCTGCATGCGCGAGCGCAGCGGCCGCATCGCCTTGCGGTCCTTCGTATGGATCGGCTCGCCGTCGAACAGGATCTCGCCGGTCGAATGCTGGATCAGCCGGATCAGCGCCTGGCCGAAGGTGGTCTTGCCGGAGCCGCTCTCGCCGACGATGCCGAGCGTCTCGTGGCGGCGCAGTTCGAGGCTGAGGTTGTCGCAGGCGAGCAGCTGGAAGAAGTCCGGCTTGAACAGGCCGCCGCGCTTCAGCGTGTAGGCGACGCGGACATTGCGGCCCTCGAGTACGACCGGCGTGCCCTCGGGAAGCGGATTGGCGGATCCCTTCGGCTCGGAGGCGAGCAGGTGGCGCGTATAGAAGTGGCGCGGGTTCTGGAACAGCGCCTCGGTGACGTTGTGCTCCTTCACCTCGCCATGCTGCATCACATAGACATAGTCGGAGAACTGCCGGACGATGGTCAGGTCGTGCGTGATCAGGATCACCGCCATGCCGTAGCGCTTTTGCAATTCGCGGATCAGGTTGAGGATCTGCGCCTGCACGGTGACGTCGAGCGCGGTGGTCGGCTCGTCGGCGATCAGGATGTCCGGCCGGTTGGCGAGCGCCATGGCGATCATGACGCGCTGGCGCTGGCCGCCGGAAAGCTGATGCGGATACTGCTTGATGCGCGCTTCCGGGTCGGGGATCTGTACCTCTTTCAACAGTTCAAGCACCCGTGCGCGCGCCTGGGCGCGGGTCAGCTTGCGGTTGTGGATGTGCAGCACTTCGGCGATCTGCTGGCCGATCGTGTAGACCGGGTTCAGCGAACTCATCGGTTCCTGGAAGATCATGGCGAAGCGGTTGCCGCGTAGCCGGCGTTTCTGCACGTCGTTGAAGGCGAGCACGTTCTGGCCCTCGAAGTCGATGCTGGCCTCCTTGGCGACCGTTGCCCGCTTCGACAAGAGGCCCATGATGGTGCGGGCCGTCACCGACTTGCCGGAGCCGCTCTCGCCGACGATGGCGATCGTCTCGCTCTTGTGCAGCTGGAACGAGACGTCGCGCACGGCATCGACGGTGCCACCCTCGACCTTGAAGGTGACGGCGACGTTGCGCGCGGCGAGGATCAGCTCGCGGCCATGCGCGTTCAGGTCGTAGCGTTCGGCCGGGGCGAATTCGTTTGGGGTCGGAGCCATGTGCTTCGCCTCCTAATACGGGTCGATCGCGTCGCGCAGGCCATCGCCAAGCGCGTTGAACGCGAAGACGGTGATCAGCACGAAGACGACGGGGGAGAGGATCCACGGATAGGAGCCGATCACCGAGAAGGCGCCGGTATCCTGCAGCATCAGGCCCCAGGAGATCAGCGGCGGCTTCACGGCGAAGCCGAGGAAACCCAGGAAGGATTCGAGCAGCACGATGGTCGGGATCGCCAGCGTCACGCCGACGATCACGTGGCTCATGACATTGGGCAGGATGTGGCGGAAGATGATCCGCCCGTCGCCGGCGCCGATCGCCATGGCGGCGCGGACATATTCGACGCGCGCCAGCGCCAGCGTCTTGCCGCGCACCTCGCGCGACAGCTGCGCCCAGCCGAGCGCCGCCATCACGCCGATGACGAAGGCGATGAAGACGTTGGAGGGCGCCGTGATCGGAATCAATGAGGTCAGCGCCAGGTAGAGCGGCAATTGCGGGAAGGCGAGCACCAGCTCGACGAAGCGCTGCACCCAGGCATCGATCCGTCCGCCCATATAGCCCGAGGTGATGCCGATCGTGGTGCCGACGGTGGTGGTGATGAAGACGACGATCAGCGCGATAGTAAGCGAGATGCGCGACCCGACGATGCCGCGGGAAAGAATGTCACGGCCGAACTTGTCGGTGCCGAGCAGGTGGATCGGCGCCCCGTCGCGCGAGCCGAACAGGTGGATGTTGGACGGGATCAGCCAGAGGATCTTGTAGTCGAAGCCGCGCACGAACAGGCTCAGCACATGCGGGTTCTTGAGATCCGGGCCGTTCATCGGCTGGAAGGTTACCGGGTCGAGTTCGTCCGTCTCGACGATCGGATAGATGCGCGGCACGAAGGTGAAGGAGCCGTCCGGCTCGAAGAAGGAGATGTGGTCGGGCGGGGCGAAGCCGATGCCGTTGGCGCGCGGGTCCACCGGCGCCACGAAATCGGCGAACAGCGCCATCAGCAGCAGCACCATGACGAGGCCGATCATGCCCATCACCGAGCGGCGGAAGCGGCGCCAGACGAGGGCGAAGTAGCCCTCGTTGCCATGGACGAAGCGAGCGTTGGTGGTGCTCGGGCTCGCGGGCGGCAACGTGGTCGTCGTATCGGTCGTGTCGGTCATGCGTTGCCTCCGCCCAGCCGAACGCGCGGATCGAGCAGCGCCAGCAGCATGTCGGCGATGATGTTGCCGATGATCAGGGTTGTCGCGAGCACCAGCATGAAGGTCGCGGTGACATAGACGTCGCCGACCGCCATCGAGCCGACGATGGCCGGGCCGACCGTGGCGAGCGCGAAGACGATCGCCACCTCGATCTCGCCGGTCAGCATGTAGGGCAGCACGACGCCCTGATACATGACGAGCGGATGCAGCGCGTTGGGCACGGCATGGCGCAGGACGACCTGCGATTCCCGCAGGCCCTTTGCCCGCGCCGTCTCGACATATTGGGCGTTCAGCGTGTCGAGCAGATTGCCGCGCATGACGCGCATGTTGTAGGCGAGGCCGCCGAAGGTCGCGATCGCGACAACGGGCCAGATATGCTTCACCAGATCGACGAACTTGGCCCAGGACCAGGGCGCGCCGCCATATTGCGGCGAGAAGAAGCTGCCGATCTCCTGCACGTTCAGTTTGAAGGCGAGGATGTAGACGATGATGATCGCCATCAGGAAGCGCGGCACCGTCATGCCGAGGAACGACACGAAGGAGAGCGTCGAGTCGATCCAGCTGTACTGGCGGGTCGCGGCGATGATGCCGAAGGCGATGCCGAACATCGACGCCAGGATGTGGCAGGTGAGCGCCAGCAGCAGGGTGCGCGGCAGCCTTTCGGCCACAACCGTCGAGACGGGCTTATTGTAGAAGAAGCTGTCGCCGAAATCGAAGCGGGTCAGGATGCCCCAGATCCAGCGGAAATACTGCACGATGATCGGGTCGTTCAGGCCATGCGCCTGGCGGTAGGCCTCGGCCTGCGCCTCGGCGACGACGGCGGAAGCGCCGCCCTGGTTCATCAACTGCGCACGGATGAAGTCGGCATAGTCGCCGGGCGGAGCCTGGATGATGGCGAAGGTCACGACGCTGAGCACGATCAGCACCGGGATCGCCGCGAGGATCCGCATGATCAGGAAGCGAAACATGGGGGGCAACAGCTCCCTGCTTGGGCCGGAGGGGAACAAGGGGGCGGCATGCCGCCCCCTTGTCCGGATCTATGGAACGGGCTCGGTCGTCAGCCCGCTGCCGGTCAGCCTTTGGCCGGTCCTTCCTTGCCGCCGGGAGCGCCGGGCAGCGTCTCCGGGAACAGTTCG
>JAFKJZ010000596.1 GCA_017305815.1 Hyphomicrobiales bacterium | reverse complement strand
CCTTGCCGAGCGCCGCATAGACGACGAGGCTGTCGGGATCCTCGCCGACCGAGAGTACGTTTTCCAGGAGCCGCAGCAGGCCCTCCTGCCGCCAGCCCTTGCAGCGGAGCGTCGTTCCCGAGGTGACGGGATAGCGGGGGTTCCGCATCACTTCCTGCCCTTCCGCTTCTTCTTCGGCGTCTCCTCGAACACATAGCGCGCGATCTCGATGCCCATAGCCGCCTCGACCGGCGGGTAGACGGAGGGATCGAGCACGCCGGCCGAGAGCGGGATGATCGCCTTCGGCACATGCAGCACATGCACGGTCATGCCGACACGGAGCTGGCCGACCGAGAGCGGCTCGCCGTCCTTGTCGAGCGTGGTGATCACGTCCGGGAAAGTGGCGAGGCGGGCGCCGCCGGCGTCGTCGATCGCCATGTATTCGTTCATCACATGCAGCGTCGTCGCCTGGTCGCCGCTGCCGATCACCACGGTGCCGATGTCGAAGGCGGCGTTGGTGTAGACGACGTCCTTCTTCGTGATCCGGCCGGAAACGGCGATGTGGCCGCCCGTCGTCCTGCAGATAGCGTCGATGACGGCGGCGCCCTTGCCGCGGCTAGTATGCCGGCCCTCGGCGGCGAGGATCGCCTCGCCCAGCGCCAGCGCCATCGAGATGCCGCCCAGCGCCGCGTTCTTCTTCACATAGCTGGCTCGCACCGGGTTGCGCGCCGAGGCGATGAAGCCGCCCGACATGTCGGAAGCGGTCCGGAGCACCGGCGACACCTTGGCCGTCGCGCCGCGCACGACCAGCTCGATGTAGCGGTTCTCGGCGCGGTTGCCGCCGACCGCCGTCTGGATCGTCGGTTCCGGCGAGGCGGCGAGCCCGATCGAGCCCATGTCGCCGGTCGGGTGCGCGCGGATGTCGCCGACGGCGTCGAGTACCCGCGTACCGAGGATGGCCGAGGGCAGCCAGCCGTTCAGCGTCGAGGAGCGGCCGTTCTGGCCCACCATCAGCGCGGCGATCGGCTCGCCCATCGCCTCCTGCAGCAGCCGTACCGCCTTGACGTAGTCGACGCCCTGCATCTCCCAGGCCGTGGTGCCGGCCGGCGCGCCGATCGCCGCGGCGGTGGCGACCCAGTCGTCCTTGGCGAGCTCTTCGACCGAGACCAGTTCGGGCCGGCCGATGCGCACCGCCGCGAGGCCGAGCATGCGGCCGTGATCGGCCCAGCCGCCGCCGCCGGCCGCGTAGACCGAGCCGCCGCGCACGGCGGGCTCGACGTCCTTCTCGGTCAGGATGCGGCCCATGGTCGGTCTCCTTCTGTCAGGCGAGCAGTTTGTCGAGATAGAGCACGGCCTGGTGCAGCACGGCGGCGCCGGCGGCGACCTCGCCCGGCTCGGTCCATTCTTCCGGCGTGTGGCTGCGTCCGTCGCGCGAGGGAATGAAGATCATCGCCGAGGGCGCGACGCGCGAGAACCAGGCCATGTCGTGGCCGGCGCCGGACGCCATCCGGCGCGCCGCGAAGCCGAACTTCTCGGTCGACTGCTCCAGCACCTCGAGCAGCAGCGGATCGGAGAGCGCCGGACGATTGTCGGAGATGGCGCGGAAGCTGGTGATCTCGGCGCCGGAGCCGGAAATCGCCCGCTCGATCAGCGGCGGCAGCTCGGCGACGAAGCCCTCCATGAAGCTCCGCTCCTCGGCCCGCGCGTCGACCAGCAGCGTCACCCGGCTCGGCACGACATTGCCGGCATTGGGCTCGACGCGGAATTCGCCGACGGTGGCGACGAAATGGCCGTGGCCGGCGGCGGCGCGCCTCTGCGCGTCCTTGCGGATCACCGTGACGGCGGCGGCGGCGGCGACCAGCGCGTCGCGGCGCAGATGCATCGGCGTCGTGCCGGCGTGGTCGGCCTGGCCCTCGATGACGATCTCCAGTCGCGTGATGCCGGAAATCGCCGTGACGATGCCGATGTCGCGCCCTTCGTCCTGCAGCACCGGCCCCTGCTCGATATGCAGCTCGAGATAGGCCGCGATGTCGTCGCGCCGCGCCGCGCCGACATCGGCGGCGTCGCCGCCCATGCGGTTGATGGCGTCGTGCAGGATCTCGTGGCTGTCCGGCACCTGGCGTCTGAGCTGCTCGGTCGAAAGCTGGCCCGCTATGGCGCGGCTGCCGATGCAGGAAAGCCCGAAGATCGAGACCTCCTCGGCCAGGCAGTCGATCACCTCGAGCGGGTGATCGAGCACGACCCCGTCGCGGTGCAGGCTGCGCGCCACGGCGATGCCCGCCATCACGCCGGCGGTGCCGTCGAAGCGGCCGCCATCCGGCACGGTGTCGGTGTGCGAGCCGAGGACGATCGCCTTGTGGCCCGGGAAGCGGCCCTCGCGCCGGCCGATCATGTTGCCGGCCGTATCGAGCCGGACCGTCAGCCCGGCCTCGCGCATGCGCCGGGCGACGTAGGCGCGGCCTTCCAGGAATACGGTGGAGAAGGCGCGCCGGGTCCACGGCCGGTCGGGGTCCGTGATCTCGGCGAGCGCCATCAGGTCGTCCCAGAGCCGGGTCGCGTCGATGGGCAGATTGGTACGCATAAGGTTCAGATCTCGATCGGCAGGGACGCGAGGGGACGCACGAAACGGCCCGAGCCGGGCTCGGCCAGGACGTTCCGGCCATCGAAGACCGGATTTCCGCGCAGGAACGTGCCGCTCACCCGCCAGGGGAGGGTCATGCCGTGATACGGACTCCAGCCCACCACATTATGCCCGCTCGCCGCCGCGTCATAGAGCTGCGGCTCCGGCGTCAGCACGATGATGTCGGCATCCTTGCCGACCTCCAGCGCGCCCTTTTCATGGTCGATGCGGAAGTGCCGCGCCGGGTTCGCCGCCATCAGCCGCGCCGCGAGGGTAAGCGGAATGCCGCGCTCCAGCGCGCCCTTGACGAAGAGCGGCACCATCACCTCCAGCCCGGGCACGCCGGAGGCATTGTCGAGCATGGCCGGCCTGGTCTTGCGGTCCTCCGACCACGAGACATGGTCGGTCGAGACCAGCGTGACGCTGCCCTCAGCCACCTGCCGCCACAGCGCTTCGACCTCGGCGCGCGGCCGGATAGGCGGATTGATCTTCGCCTTGCCGCCGAGCCGGCAGACGTCGTGCTCCTCGTCGAGCGTCAGATAGTGGATGCAGACCTCGACCGTCGCCGCGTGTCCCTCGGCGCGGTAGCGCGCGGCGAGTTCCGCCCCGCGCGCCAGCGAGGAGTGAACGACATGCGCCGGGCAGCCGGTCATAGCGCCGGTCTCGAAGATCTCGACATCGGCGAGGAGTTCCGTGATCGGCGGCCGCGACAGGCCATGCGCCCGCCAGTCGGTGATGCCGGCGGCGCGGACGCGCGCCATGTGGGCGTCGACCGCCTCGTGGATCTCGTTGTGGACGCCGGCCGTCAGCCCGGTCGGCGCGATGGCGGCAAAACAGTCGGCCAGAAGCGCCGGCGCGATGCGGGGAAACCGCTTCGGGTCGGTGCCGAAAGTGGAGAACTTGAAGGCGGCGACGCCGGCCGCCACCATTTCGCGGATGCGCGACGTGCCTTCCTCTGGATCGATCGTGCCGTAAAGCGCGAAATCGACGCGCGCTTGCGCGCCAGCATGCGCCACCTTCCTCCGCACCGCCTCGGCCGAGCAGACGAGATTGCCCTCGTCATAGGGCATGTCGACGATGGTTGTTACGCCGCCGGCCGCCGCAGAGCGGGTCGACCAGATGAAATCCTCCTGGTCCTTCTGGCTCAGCGAATGCACCTGCGCGTCGATGGCGCCGGGCAGGATCAGGGCCTTGCCCAATTCGTGCCGTTCCGGCGCCGAAGGCGCTTCGCCCTGGCCGACCATCGCGATCCTGCCGTCGCGCACGGCGACGAAGCCGCCCTCGATCAGGCGATCGGCGGTGACGACGGTTCCGGACAGGACGAGATCGAAATCGCTCATGCGGTCACCGGGGGGTTGGCTGGGATCGAATCGCGGGGGCGAAGCGTCCACGGCGCAGGCTTGCCGCCATGTTGACGGCTTTGCCGTCGAAATGGAAAGGCCGTTCTGTGAGAGAGGCGCGCTGCGCCGGCGGCGCCGTCGCCGACCTTCGATTCCAGACCCATTTCGCCCCCGCCAGTGGCCACGCCGCTGCATGCGGCCCAAGGGGTCGATAGTGAAGGGCGTTTGCCGACGCTGTGACTGAAGTCACAGCGACCCTTCGGCCAGCCGCCCCGTCCGCTTGGCGACATGCTGCTCGAGGATCGCCAGCCCGTCATAGATCAGCACGGCGAGCAGCGCGACGATGATGCCGCCCTGCAGGATGAACGAGGTGTTGGAGGTCAAGAGGCCCGCGATGATCACTTCGCCGAGCCCCTTCGCCGCCACCGTCGAGCCGATCGTCGCCGTGCCCATGTTGATCACCACCGACAGGCGGATGCCGGCCAGGATCACGGGAAGCGCCAGCGGCAGCTCGACCCGGAACAATTGTTGCGACGGACTGAGGCCCATGCCGCGCCCCGCCTCGACGATGTTCTCCGGCACTTCCTTGAGCCCGGTGATCGTGTTCTCGAAGATCGGCAGCAGGCCGTAGAGGACGAGCGCGATCAGGGTCGGCCTGACGCCGAAGCCGACCACCGGCACGGCGAGCGCCAGGACGGCGACGGGCGGGAAGGTCTGGCCGATATTGACCAGGCTCCTCGACAGCGGCAGGAACTCCGCCCCCATCGGCCGCGTCACGAACACCCCCATCACGAGCGCCAGCGCGGCGCCGATCACGCTCGCCACCGCGACGAGCGCGAGATGGGCGA
>JAFKJZ010000595.1 GCA_017305815.1 Hyphomicrobiales bacterium | reverse complement strand
GACCTTCAGCGCCTTGACGCCCTTCTCCGCCAGCTGGCGGGCGGCGCGCGCGGTCAGCTTCTTGCCGGCCTCGACGACGACTTCGCCGGTGTCGGCGTCGATGAGGTCCATCGCCGCCTTCATGCCCTTCATGCGCGCCGGATCATACGGCATGCGCCAGCCGTCGCCGACCTTGGAGTAGACGATCTTCGAATAGAAGGTGTCGAGGATCTCTTCGCCGTCCATGCCGAGGGCGAACATCAGCGACGTCACCGGAATCTTGCGGCGACGGTCGATGCGCGCATAGACGATGTCCTTGGCGTCGAACTCGATATCGAGCCAGGAACCGCGATACGGGATGATGCGGGCGGCGAACAGGAGCTTGCCCGAAGAATGGGTCTTGCCCTTGTCGTGATCGAAGAAGACGCCCGGCGAGCGGTGCATCTGCGAGACGATCACGCGCTCGGTGCCGTTGACGATGAAGGTGCCGTTGGAAGTCATGAGCGGCATTTCGCCCATGTAGACTTCCTGCTCCTTGATGTCCTTGACGGACTTCGCGCCGGTGTCTTCGTCGACATCGACCACGATCAGCCGGAGCGTGACCTTCAGCGGCGCCGAGAAGGTGATGCCGCGCTGGCGGCACTCGTCGACGTCGTACTTCGGCGGGTCGAAATCATAACGGACGAACTCGAGCAACGCCGTGTTCGAGAAGTCCGAGATCGGGAAAACGGATTTGAAGACGGCCTGCAAACCTTCGTCCGGACGTCCGCCCTTCATTTCCTCGACCATGAGGAATTGGTCGTAAGACGCCTTCTGAACCTCGATGAGGTTCGGCATCTCGGCGACGTCGCCGATGGACCCGAAGACCTTGCGGATGCGCTTACGACCGGTGAATTCCAGGGCCATGTTCGCTCCTTTTTTACGTTCAAGAACAGCTATCCGGAAAGCCGTTCAGCCGCGCTTGGGCGCGGCTCTCTGGATAGTGGTCCTTCTGGACCAGGATGAAAACCGGCCCCGGTAACCCGGGGCCGGCAGAATTCAGTCGACTTACTTGACGTCGACCTTGGCGCCTGCGCCCTCGAGCTGGGTCTTGAGCTTGGCAGCCTCGTCCTTCGAGACGCCTTCCTTGACGGCCTTCGGAGCGGCTTCGACCAGGTCCTTGGCTTCCTTGAGGCCGAGGGCGGTGATCGCGCGGACTTCCTTGATCACGTTGATCTTGTTCGCGCCGGCATCCACGAGGATGACGTCGAACTCAGTCTTCTCTTCGACGGCAGCAGCCGGGGCAGCGCCACCAGCAGCAGCAGCGACAGCGACCGGAGCCGCAGCCGAAACGCCCCACTTCTCTTCGAGGAGCTTCGACAGCTCGGCAGCCTCGAGGACGGTCAGGGCGGACAGGTCGTCCACAATCTTTGCAAGATCAGCCATTTTATATTCCTATCAGTTCGAACTTGGGTTGGGTTGAAAACGGCCTACGCCGCTTCATCCTTCTTGGCATAGGCGCCGAACACGCGGGCGAGCTGCGCCGCCGGTGCGCTGACGACCGTCGCGACCTTGGTAGCCGGGGCCTGAAGCAGACCGATCAGCTTGCCGCGCAGTTCGTCCAGCGACGGCAGCGTGGCGAGAGCCTTGACGCCGTTCGGATCCAGATTGGTCTTGCCCATCGCGCCGCCGAGAATGACGAGCTTGTCTTTCGTCTTGGCGAAATCGGACACGACCTTGGGCGCTGCCACCGGATCGTCGGAATAGGCGACGATCGTCGGACCCGTGAACAGGTCCGAAATGTGGGCAGAGTCCGTGCCTTGAAGGGCGAGCTTGACGAGGCGGTTCTTTGCGACCTTTACGCTGACCCCGGCGACGCGAGCCTTGCCACGAAGGGCAGTCAGCTCAGCGACGGTGAGGCCGGCATAGTGTGCCACGACGACGACGTTGGTCTCCTGGAAGGCCTCGTTCATCGTCGAGACAAGTTCGCGCTTTTCCGCTCTTTCCACTTGCCTCTCTCCAGTTGGCGGGCGGCCTTTCGGCCGGATCCGCCGGTTACGTATGCCGCGCTCCGAAGTCGGGTCGCGGCGCTGCGTACCTGTCCCCCAGCCGCCCTTGCGGACTTCGGGTCAAAGAGGTTCGAACTGACAACCGGCCGAAACCGGAAAATCCTTCTTCCCCCCGTCTATGCAGGAGATTAAGCCGGCGAGCCGGCCCCTGCAGTCTCGGACAGGTATCGACCGGGCGGAGGGCGAACCCACCGCCGGCCATCTTGCCGCCCGTTCTACCGGGCGGAGATTTCGACGCCTCAGGCGTTGAGCGTCGTCGCCGGATCGACATGGACGCCGGGGCCCATGGTCGAGGAGACGGCGACCTTCTGAAGGTACGTGCCCTTCGCGCCGGTCGGGCGGGCCTTCTGGACGGCGTCCACGAAGGCCTTGATGTTCTGGACCAGCTTCTCGGTGTCGAAGCTCGCCTTGCCGATGCCGGCGTGGATGATGCCAGCCTTCTCGACGCGGAACTCGACCGAGCCGCCCTTGGCGCCCTTGACGGCGGTGGCGACATCCATGGTCACCGAGCCGACCTTCGGGTTGGGCATCAGGCCGCGCGGGCCGAGCACCTTACCGAGACGGCCGACCAGCGGCATCATGTCCGGGGTCGCGATGCAGCGATCGAAGTCGATCGTGCCGCCCTGGACGATCTCGAGCAGATCCTCGGCGCCGACGATGTCCGCACCCGCTGCCTTGGCCTCTTCAGCCTTGGCGCCGCGTGCGAAAACCGCGACGCGGACCGTACGGCCGGAGCCGTTCGGCAGGTTGCAGACGCCGCGGACCATCTGGTCCGCATGGCGCGGATCGACGCCGAGGTTGAGGGCAACCTCGATGGTCTCGTCGAACTTCGCCGTCGCGCGATCCTTGATGAGCGCCACAGCGACGCTGATCGGATAGAGCTTGTTGCGATCGATGCCCTCGCGGGCGTTGATAACGCGCTTGCCGTGCTTAGCCATGATCAGGCGACCACCGTGAGGCCCATGGACCGGGCGGAACCTTCGACCATCCGAGCCGCCGCTTCGATATCCTCGGCGTTCAGATCCTTCATCTTCTTCGTCGCGATCTCGACGCACTGGGCATGCGTGACCGAGCCGGCGGCAGCACCCTTGCCCGGGGTCGTCGCGCCCTTGTCAAGACCGGCGGCCTTCTTCAGGAGGAAGCTCACCGGCGGCGTCTTCATCACGAAGGTGAAGGACTTGTCCTGGTAGTAGGTGATGACCACCGGAACCGGGGAGCCCTTTTCCATTTCCTGGGTCTGCGCGTTGAACGACTTGCAGAATTCCATGATGTTGATGCCGCGCTGGCCGAGCGCGGGGCCGATCGGCGGCGACGGGGTCGCCGAGCCGGCCTTGACCTGAAGCTTCAGGTAGCCTGCAACCTTCTTTGCCATTTCTGTTCCTTTCCCATGTCGGCAACCCGCCGACGAGGTAGGCCGACATCACATCGGCCGGTTGCCAGCCGCAGCTGGCAGGAATGGCGTGGTCCGGATGGCGACACCTGGCGAGCGCCGCATCCTCCCACGCCGACGATCAGACCTTCTCGACCTGACCGTATTCGAGCTCCACCGGAGTGGCGCGCCCGAAAATCGATACGGCGACCTTGAGCCGCGCGCGAACCTCGTCGACTTCCTCGACGAGACCATTGAACGAAGCGAACGGGCCGTCCGACACGCGGACCTGCTCGCCGACCTCGAAACTGACGGACGGCTTCGGCCGCTCCACGCCTTCCTGCACCTGATGGATGATGCGGTTGGCCTCGGATTCGGAAATCGGCATCGGCCGGTTGTCCGAGCCCAGGAAGCCCGTGACCTTCGGCGTGTTCTTGATCAGATGATAGGCGTCATCGGTCAGCGCCATCTTCACGAGTACGTAACCCGGGAAGAATTTGCGCTCGGCGTCGACCTTGCGGCCGCGGCGCACCTCGACGACCTTCTCGGTCGGCACCAGGATCTCGTCGAAGAGATCGGCCAGACCGCGCTGAACCGCCTGCTCGCGGATCGATTCAGCCACCTTCTTCTCGAAGTTCGAATAGGCGTGAACGATATACCAGCGCTTATCCAATGGGCCAGCCTCCGTCCTATCGGCCGAGGCCGAGCAGGAACGACACGCCCCAGCTCAGACCGAAATCGGCGACCGTGAAAAACAGGCTCGCCAGCACGGCCATAACGAAGACCATGACGGTCGTGATCGCGGTTTCGCGACGCGACGGCCATACGACCTTCGATACCTCCGCACGAACCTGCTGGAGGAACGTAAATGGATTAGTTTTGGTGGCCATTACCCGCTCACGGCTTGCGGGCGCGCAAACATCTGTCTGCGCACCCCGCTGGGAAGCGTTACATAGAACCGATCAATCGATTCCTCAAGTGTTAAATTGGCAGGGGCAGTAGGATTCGAACCTACGACCTACGGTTTTGGAGACCGTCGCTCTACCAGCTGAGCTATACCCCTACCGGAGAAAAGGGCTGTTTCCGGCCCTTTTCAAAACCTTTCCGACGACGCTCCGCTACTTAGCAGACCCGCGTCGGACTTGCATCACTTAATGATGCTGGCGACGACGCCGGCGCCGACGGTACGACCGCCTTCACGGATGGCGAAGCGCAGCTTCTCTTCCATGGCGATCGGGACGATCAGCTCGACATTCACCGAGATGTTGTCGCCCGGCATCACCATCTCGACGCCTTCCGGCAGCGTCACCACGCCCGTCACGTCGGTCGTGCGGAAGTAGAACTGCGGACGGTAGTTGGTGAAGAACGGCGTGTGACGGCCACCCTCTTCCTTCGTCAGGATGTAAGCCTCGG
>JAFKJZ010000594.1 GCA_017305815.1 Hyphomicrobiales bacterium | reverse complement strand
CGAGCGCCTGACCTCGGCCGGCGACATCATGGCGACGCTGATCGAGGCCCGCACCGCCGCATTGCGCGACACCATCGACGGCGCCTCCAACGCGGTCAACGAGACCTTCGACGCCCGTTCGGCCGAGCTGACCGAGCGTCTCGCCACCGTCGGCGGCGAAGTCGCCAAGGCGATCGCCGTGCGCGGCCTCAAGGTCAACGAGACGATCATCGCCTCCGGCAACGAAATCTCTGAGACGATCGCCTCGCGCGCCGGCCTGCTGCATGACCGCATCGTCGAGTCCGGCAAGCAGCACTCCGACACGATGGAGAGCCGCGGCACCGCCGTCTACGACCTGATCATCGAATCGAGCCAGCAGCTCGCCGACGCCATCGAGACGCGCGGCTCGGCCGTGCATCAGCGCATCCTGCATTCCGGCAACGAGATCGCCTCGACGATCGAGAGCCGCGGCACCGACATCCACGACCGCCTGGTCGCTTCGGGCAGCCGCTTCGCCGAGGAGATCGCGACCCGCGCCGAGAGCGCGCATCACCAGATCCTCAGCTCGGGCACGGACCTCGCCGACTCGATCGAGAGCCGTGCCAACGCCGTGCATGAGCGCATCCTCGCCTCGGGCACCGAGCTTTCGGCCGAGATCGAGCGCCGCGCCGGCGCTGCCCATGAGCGCATCGTTACTTCCGGCAGCAATCTCGCCGGCGAGATCGAGGCACGGGCGACCGCCGCGCATGAGCGCATCCTGTCGTCGGGCGCCAACCTCGCCGACGACATCGAGAGCCGTGCCGAGGCCGTCCACAAGAGCATCGTCGCTTCCGGCACCGAACTCGCCGACGCGATCGAAAGCCGCGCCCAGACCGTGCACCAGCGCATCCTGAGCTCCGGCACGGAGCTGGCGCAGGAGATCACCGACCGCGCCGATGCGGTCCACCAGAGCATCCTGGCCTCCGGCGCCGACATTTCTGGCGAGATCGAGCGCCACGGCCTCGACGCGCAGCAGCGCATCGTCAGCTCCGGCACCGACCTCGCCAGCGAGATGGCGAAGCGCGCCGACGCGTTGCACCAGCGCATCGTCGCCTCGGGCACCCAGCTCGCCGACGAGATCGAGAACCGCGCCTCGACCGTGCACCAGCGCGTCATCGAGGCCGGCTCGGGCCTGATCAACCAGATCGAGACCCGCACCGGCGCCGTGCATGAGCGCCTCGTCGCGGCCGGATCGGCCCTGATCGGCGACATCGCCAACCAGGCCAACCTCGCGCATGAGCAGATGCTCGAATCCGGCTCCGGCCTGGCCGACCAGATCGCCAACCAGGCGCTCACGGCGCATGGCCAGTTCCTGACCTCCGGCAATTCGCTGATCGGCGAACTGACGAGCCAGGCGCGCGCCGTGCACGAGGAGATCGTCACCTCCGGCACCGGGCTCGTCGACCAGATCGCCAGCCATGCCCGCATCGCGCATGAGCAGATCGTCAGCTCCGGCACCTCGCTCTCGGAAGAGATCGCGAGCCAGGCCCGCACGGCGCATGACCGCATCCTGACCTCCGGCTCCGACCTCGCCAACGAGATCGAAAGCCGCGCCAATGCCGCGCATGAGCGGATCCTGTCCTCGGGCAGCTCGCTTTCGGAAGAGATCGCGAGCCAGGCCCGCACGGCGCATGACCGCATCCTGACCTCGGGTTCCGACCTCGCCAACGAGATCGAGAGCCGCGCCAATGCCGTGCACGACCGGATCGTCTCGTCCGGCATGTCGCTCTCGGAAGAGATCGCGAGCCAGGCCCGCACCACGCATGACCGCATCCTCACCTCGGGTTCCGAGCTCGCCAACGAGATCGAGAACCGCGCGACCACCGTGCATGAGCGGATCATCGACACGTCGAGCCGTTTCGGCGACCTGATCAACGATCGCGGCCTCGCCATCGCAACCGGCCTGGACGAGCGCTTCGCGGCGCTGCGCGACATCATCGAAGTGCGCGGACCGGAGCTGGTCACCCGCTTCGCCGACCGCGCCAACCTGATGGACACGACGCTGGCCGACCGTCTGGAAGGCTTCGGCGATGCGATCGAATCGAAGATCGGCGCCGTCGCCGAAACGCTCGACAGCAACACTCGCCGCATCGACGAGGCGCTGGACGCCCGCTCGGCTCAGATCAACCAGACCCTGATCGAGCGCACGCGCAACATCGCCGAAGCGTTCTCGAACGGCCAGGCCGAGATCGGCTCCATCATCGACGACCGCCTGTCGGACGTCACCAACCGCCTCTCCGACCGGACGCAGGCGCTCTCGGACATGCTTTCCGAGCGCTGGCATTCGATCAACGAGACGTTGGGCGAAAAGGCGGTCGAGGCGGCCAACAGCTTCGACGCCCGCGCGCTGCAGATGGACCAGATCCTCTCCAGCCGCCTGAGCGACATCAGCTCGACGCTCGGCCGTGAATCGGTCCGCGCCGCCGAGCAGATCGTCGGCTCGCTGTCAGAGGCGACCGAACAGCTCGTCGCCGCGTCGACCACGACCAGCGGCGCGCTGCGCGCCTCGGCCAATGACGCCTCGCAGACCATGACGCTGTCGGCCGCGGAAGCGACCCAGGTGTTCACGCAGTCGGCGGCCGAAGCGACCCAGGCTCTGTCGCACTCGCTCGAAAGCGCCTCGCAGACCCTCGCCCGCTCGGCGGCCAACGCATCCGAAAGCGTCTCGCTTTCGGCCTCACAGGCGTCCGAAGCGCTGTCGCAAGTCGCGAGCTCGACGGTCGACCTGCTGTCGACCTCCAGCGCCGACGCGGCCGGGCACCTGTCGCGGGTTTCCGCCGAGGCGGCCGAGCAGATCTCGCGTGTTTCGCTCGAGGTCGAGCAGAGCCTGGGCGGTCGCGCCATGAACACGGCCAGCGCCCTCGAGGAGCGGACGCGCGCCTTCAACGCGGTGCTCGAGACCCGCAGCGCCGAGCTGGCGCAGCTGCTTGACGGCGAAGGCAACCGCCTGGTTGCCGCCATCGACCAGCGCAGCACGGACCTCAGCAGCACCGTCGCCAACGCCGGCGACACCATCGTCGACCTGCTGTCGACCAAGGGTTCGGAGATCGTCTCGATGGTGCTGTCGCGCACCGACGAGGCCGCCCGCGCCCTCATCGACAGCGGCGAGACGGTCTCGCGCAGCTTCGGCTCCACCAATGAGCGCCTGCGCACCGACGTGGCCGGCATTGTCGACCGCCTGTCGCAGTCGAACGAGATGCTGAACGCGCTGCTGACCCGCACGACCGAGAACCTGAACCAGATCGAGACCGACCTGGCCGCCCGCACCGGCGAGTTCGCCCAGGCGATTGAGCAGGCGATCGGCGGCACGCAGAATTCCTCGACCCTGCTCGCTTCTCAGGTCGAGATGCTGCGTGACGTCTCGAAGGACGTGCTGGAAAATGTCGGCGCCATCGCCGGCCGCTTCGAGGACCAGGGCCGTTCGCTCAGCCTCGCCGCGAGCTCGCTCAGCGCCGCCAACAGCGAGGTCGAGACCTCGATCGAGCAGCGCCGCGTCGCGCTCGACCAGCTGGCCCAGAGCCTGGCCGCCCGTTCGGCGGACCTCGACGGCGTGATGCGCACCTTCACCGAGACCGTGAACAGCTCGCTGAAGGAAGCAGAGGAACGCGCCGCCGAAGTCGCCAAGACGCTTGCCCGTTCGAGCGAGGCCGCCGCCAAGGGCGTGCTCGAGAACCTCGAGGGCATGCAGGCGACCGCCAGCAGCGAGAGCCTCAAGGCCGCCAACGTCGTCCGCGAGGCCAACCGCGCGCTGATGGACGACATGGCAGCCGTGGTCGCCCAGGCGACCAAGCAGTTCTCGGCCGCGACCGACGAAATGCGTTCGGCCGCCAAGGAGATGCAGCAGGACCTCGAGACCACCCGCACCGAACTGAAGCGCGGCGTGCTCGAACTGCCGGCAGAGACCCGCGAGAGCGCGGACGCCATGCGCCGCGTCGTCACCGACCAGCTGAAGGCGCTTACCGAGCTCTCCGACATCGTCGGCAAGCACGGCAAGTCGCTTGACGTCTCGGTCCCTGGCACGCCGGCTCCGGCCCCGCGCGGCCGTGTCGCCGAGGCGGCTCCCGCCGCCTTCGCACGGCCGCAGCCGGTCGCCGCCCAGGCGGTTCGCCAGCCCGAGCCGGTTCGCGCCGTCGCTCCGGCCCCGGCGCCGCAGCGGCCGGCCGCTGCCGCCCGCCCGGCGACGGTCGAGGCCGCCCGCCCGGCCGCCCAGGTCCAGGCCCCTGCCCCGGCCCCGGTGCGCCAGCCGGCACAGCCGACCCGTACCGAGGCAAAACCCGCTCCGGCCGCCGGGCAGGCCGAGCCGCGCGGCTGGGTCTCCGACCTGCTGCGCCGTGCCTCGCGCGACGAGGACCAGGCTGCCGCCGCCCCGGCCGAACGTCGCGAAGCAACGGCCCCGGCCGCAGGCAACGGCGCTTCGCTCGGCAATCTCTCGACCGACATCGCCCGGGCGATCGACCCGCGCGCGGCGGCCGAGCTCTGGGAGCGCCACCACCGCGGCGAGAAGAACGTCTTCACCCGCCGCCTCTACACGCTGGCGGGCCAGCAGACCTTCGACGAGATCCGTCGCAAGTATCAGGGCGAAGCGGACTTCAAGGCGGCGGTCGATCGCTATGTCGGCGATTTCGAGCGCCTGCTGAAGGAAGTGGCCCGCAACGGCCAGGACGCTTCGGCGAGCAGCGCCTATCTCGTCTCCGACACCGGCAAGGTCTATACGATGCTCGCCCATGCGAGCGGCCGGTTCGACTGATCGGTCGAACCCAATCGAAATCCGGAGGGGCGCGGTGCCAACCGCGCCCTTTT
>JAFKJZ010000593.1 GCA_017305815.1 Hyphomicrobiales bacterium | reverse complement strand
GCCCGCTTCCGGTCCCTCGCCGAGATCGAGCAGCAGTCGCGCGTCGCCGATTTCGAGAAGGAAGGCGGCGGGGAGCTTGCCGCCGACGCCGCTGATGACCGTCAGTTTTGCCATGGCAGAACCCCGCGCGGCAGGAAGCGGGACAGCGCCGAGGCAGTCAGCATCAGTGCGAGCACGATGGCGACCATCAGGCAGCCCACGGCGGCGGCGAGCGTCGATGACCCGCCTTCCTCCAGGAAAACGACCATCGGCCCCAGCGTCTTCGCCTTCGACGAGACGAGCAGGATCGAGGACTGGATCTCGTTGAGCGCGCTCATGAAGACGATGATGGCGCCGGCCGCCGCGGCGGGGGCGACGAGCGGGCCGACGATGTCGCGCATCCGCCGCAGGAAACCGGCGCCCGCCACCCGCGCCGCCTCTTCGAGCGAGCGGTCGACCTGTGCGAAGCCGCCGAGCGTTGAGCGCAGGGACAATGCCAGGTACGACGCCAGATAGGCAGCGAGGATGATCCACACCGTGCCGTAGATGCTGAAGCCGGTGAAGGGCAGCGGCTTCAGGAAGAACAGGATCATGGCGACGCCGATGACGATGCCGGGCAGGGCATAGGCGAGTTCGCCGGCGAGATGCAGCACGCGCACGAAGCCGCTGCGATGCCAGGTCAGGAAGTAGCCGAGCAGGATCGAGACGGCGGTGAGCACGAGCGCCGTCGTGGTCGTCAGCCACAGGCTGGTGAGGAAGCCCTCGCGGATCGAGGCCTGGCGGAAGAGGGCGCTGGTGTAGTTCTGGAGCGTCAGGGTCGCCAGCGTCAGCTCCTGGCCGAAGCCCCGGACGAGCGAGGTGGTGACGAGCGCCGACAGCGGCAGGACGAGTGTCGCGACGAGGACTAGCCAGGCGAAAAGCTCGACCGGCAACCGCCAGCGGCCGAGGTGGAGCGTCAGCGGCCGGGCCGACCCGTCGACGCGGACATCCCGTCGGCTGCCGAGCCAGCCGGCCAGCGTGATGCCGCCGATGGTGAGCGCGGCGAGCAGCATGGAGAGGATCGCCATGTCGGCGAGCGCGGAGGGGCCCACGGTGTTGAGTTTCTGGTAGATCAGCGTGATCAGGGTCGGGAAACGGGCGGGGATGCCGAGCATCGCCTGGATGCCGAAATTGCCGATCGCCGAGACGAAGGCGAGCGCGGCGCCGGCGAAGATGCCCGTCCGCGCCAGCGGCAGGATGATGGTGAGAAGCAGCCGCGCCTGCGAGGCTCCGGCGGCCTGGCCGGCCTCGACCAGTTCGGCCGGCAGGCGGCGCAGCGCGGCGCGCACGGTCAGGAAGACGAGCGGGCTGTTGTAGATGCCGAGCAGCAGCACGATGCCGGCTTCGGAATAGAGCGGATGGCGGGCGCCGGCCGGCAGCGACAGGCCGAGCAGGCCGAGGATCGGGCTCGACGGCGAGAAGGCCTGCACCCAGGCGAGCGCCGATACCTGCGGCGGGATCATCAGCGGCAGGATGAAGGCGAACACCCAGATCGACTTGCCACGCATGTCGGTGAGCGCCACCAGCGTCGCCGCCAGCGTGCCGCCGATCAGCGAGACCAGGGTCGAGAACAGCGCGACGCGCAGCGTGTTGACGGTCGCCGTCAGCACCTGGCGCGTGCCCAGCACCTCGCCGAGACGGCTGGCATCCGGCCAGCCGTCCGGCGCGATCGCCGTGAAGGCGAGGCGCAGCAGCGGCGCGAAGGAGAGCCCGATCACGAAGAGCCCGAGTGCCCCCAGCACCCAGGTCTCCGTCGCGATGGAGAGCCCGCGTTTCGGGCGCTCCCGGGCAAAGCCGGCCGCTGCCAAGGTCATGCTCAGCCGCCGAAGGTGGCGGTGAACTTGGCACGGACGTCGGCGTCGGCGGCGACCGCCGCGTCGGCGTCCATCGGCAGCAGCTTGATGTCGGTGAGCT
Source organism: Hyphomicrobiales bacterium (assembly GCA_017305815.1). Taxonomy (GTDB): domain Bacteria; phylum Pseudomonadota; class Alphaproteobacteria; order Rhizobiales; family Kaistiaceae; genus Kaistia; species Kaistia nematophila. The sequence continues at coordinate 2,888 of JAFKJZ010000593.1, read as the reverse complement.
TGGGGAAGCCGGCCGGCGGCGTCAGCGTCGGGTCGAGCGGCATGTTGCCCTGCTGGACCACCATCTCCTGGCCTTCCTTCGACAGCAGGAAGTCGATGAAGAGCTTGGCGTCGGCCGGATTCTTGGCCGAGGAAAGGATCGCGGCCGGCTCGGTGATGAACGAGACGCCTTCCTTCGGGAAGATCAGGTCGACGGGCGAACCGGCGGCCTTGGCGCGGATGACGTCGGCGTCGGCGATCAGGCCGTACTTGGCGATGCCGCTGGCGACCGCCTTGAGGGCCGGGCCGTTGCCGCCTTCCGGCGCGATGTCGAGCTTGGCGAGGCCGGTGTAGAAGTCCCAGCCGATCGCCGGCACGTTGATGACGGTGTGCAGGTGGTTGAGGGCGGCGCCGGAATAGAGCGGGCTCGGCACGGCGATCTGGTTGCGGTTCGCCTCGTCGAGCAGCGCGTTCCAGCTGTCGATCGGCTTGGCCGAGGCGGTGTTGTAGGCGATGCCGGTCGAGATGATCTTCGTGCCGAAGAACATCATGTCCTTGTCGTAGGTCGCCTTGTCATAGGCGCCGACCTTGGCTTCCGGATAGGCGAGCAGGCGGCCGTCCTTCTTGAGCAGGCCGAGATTGATGGTGTCGGCGACCAGCAGCACGTCCGGGCGGATGTCGCCGGCGGCGATTTCCGCCTGCAGCACGTTCATCAGCTGGCTGGTGCCGTTGCGGGTCCATTCGACCTTCACGTCCGGGTACTTGGCCTGGAAGGCGTCGACGGTCTGCTGGGCGATTTCGGCGCTCTGCGAGGTGTAGAGCGTCAGGGTGCCGGCATTGGCGGCGGTGCCGGCCAGGAGCAGAAGGGCAGTCGCGGCGAGGATGCGCATGATGGCTGTCTCTGTTTCGGAGGGAGGCGGAGATCAGGCGGCGAGGGCGGGGATGACCCAGCCATCGCCGATCGCAAGCGACACCGCCGCGCCGGGGGCGAGGGGTGCCTGTTCGGGGAGATCGAAGGCGAGCACGGTTTCGGGCGCGGCCTCGCAGACCGCCTCGGCGCGAAAGCTGCCGCCGCGATAGGAGAGGCGCCGGATGCGGGCCGGAAGGCCCGTCTCGTTGGCTGCGGCGAGGCGGATGTCCTGCGGGTGCAGCCCGATCGCGGCGCGTCGGCGCGTTCGCTCGCCGGCCGCGCAGCGGAGTGTTACGGGCGCGCCGTGGATTCTGGCCTGCGCGCGGCCGGCGCCGTCGGCGACGATGTCCTCGGCCGGCAGCACGATGCCCTCGCCGATGAAGCCGGCGACCATCTCGGTGGCCGGCTCGCGATAGAGCGTCGCCGGCGCTGCGAACTGCACCAGCCGGCCGGCATCCATCACGGCGACTCGGTCGGCGAGCGCCATCGCCTCGGACTGGTCATGCGTGATGTAGACCATGGTCGAGCCGCTCGCCTGGTGGAAGCGGGTGAACTCGTGCTCCATGGCGGCGCGCAGATGCACGTCGAGATTGGCCAGGGGTTCGTCGAGCAGGACGATGCCGTTGCGGGCGGCGAGGCAGCGGCTGAGCGCCACGCGCTGGCGTTGGCCGCCGGAGAGATCGGCGGGGCGCCGCTCCGCCATCTCGTCCAGGGCGACGGTCTTCAGCGCCTCGGCGACGCGGCGCTTGCGCTCGCCGGCCGGAACGCCGGTCACCTTCAGGCTGTAGCCGACATTTTCGGCCACCGACATGTGCGGCCAGAGCGCGTAGTTCTGGAAGACGATGCCGAGATCGCGCTTTTCCGGCGGCGTGTGATGGCTGGCCGAAGACGCTAGTTCGCCGGCAAAGCGAACGCTGCCGGCGTCGGGCCGCTCGAAGCCGGCGATCAGCCGCAGCAGCGTCGTCTTCCCGCAGCCCGACGGCCCCAGCACGGCGACGAACTCGCCGGACTGGATGTGCATGCTGACATCCGAGACGACCCGGTTGCCGCCGAAAGCCTTGCCGAGTCCCGAGATCGCGATGTCCGTCATCACCCGTCTTCGCTTCCTGCTGGAGGCGCGTCCGGTCGCGCGCCATGAGGCGCTCAGTGACGACGTTTGTTGTCAGCGTTGCGAAGCTGCCGCGACAGTTCGATGACAATTTTCATCGCGCGGAGGGCCGGAGACGGCGCCGGGAAATGGCTTCCCCTGCGTCGTCCTCGGGCGGGCGCGGCGCGATCTCCGCCGCAAAAAGGGCGATGTCAGGCGCGCTGCTGCGGCAGGATCCAGCCGGGGAACGCGCATTCGAAGGCGGTCGCCGCCGAGACCGGCACGCCGTCCTTAAGCGTCAGCACTGCGATGCGCGAGGAGTCCCAGCCGGCGACGAGCAGCCGGTCGCCCTGCACCAGCAGGTGCTGCGGCCAGAACACGGTCGAATCGATCTCCGAGACCAGTCGCGGCTTCAGGCCCGTGACGTCGAAGGTCGAAATCGTGTCGTTGCCGCGATTGGCGAAATAGACGAAGCGACCATCGGCCGAGCGCTGGATGTCGCCGGGATAGTTGCGGCGGTGGCGGGTGCGGGCTGGGCCCGGCCGCGTCGTGCTCGGCACGCTCTGCCAGGCGCCTTCCGGTGCGCCGGGATGGCCGACGAGCAGATTGGAGCCGAGCTCGCCGGAAATGGCGAGGCGACCGTCGTTCAGCACCACGGCATGGCGCGGGCCGCAGCCGGCCGGCAGTCTCGTAACCCGCGTCTGCTTCAGCGCCTCGGCGCCCGGCTTCGCGAGGTCGACGCTGAACTCGCGCACCGAATCGGGGCCGCCGAGGGCCTCCAGGGGGACGATCTCGCCGCCCCGCAGGATTCCGGCGGCGAGGCCATCGGCGCGTTCAAAAGTGACCAGTCTCATCGGCCCCCTCCATTGGTGTTGGATTGCAGTTGCAAGGCCGCGGGCACGCGCAGCGCCTC
>JAFKJZ010000592.1 GCA_017305815.1 Hyphomicrobiales bacterium | reverse complement strand
CTGGATCGACTTGCGCAGATTGGCGTCGAGCGCACCGAGCGGCTCGTCGAGCAGCAGGATGTCGGGCTCGACGACGAGGCCGCGGGCGAGCGCGATGCGCTGGCGCTGGCCGCCGGAAAGCTTGTCCGGGCGGCGGTCGGCAATGTCTTCCAGCCCGAGATTGGCGATCATGCGCTCGACCTTGGCGTCGCGCTCGGCCTTGGCCATGCCCTTCACCTCGAGCCCGTAGCCGATATTGCGACGGACGGTCATGTGCGGGAACAGGGCGTAGCTCTGGAAGATCGTCGAGGTCGGGCGGCGCTCCGGCGGCAGGTCGTTGACGCGCTGGCCACGAATGCGGATGTCGCCGGAGGTGATGGACTCGAAGCCCGCGATCATGCGGAGCGTCGTCGTCTTCCCGCAGCCCGACGGCCCGAGAAAGGCGATGAACTCGCCCTTGGTCACCGACAGGTCGAAATTGGCGACGGCGGTGGTGCCATCGTCATAGGTCTTGCCGAGATTGATGAGTTCGAGATCGTAGCCCACGGGATTCTCCTGCTGCCGAGCGCGAGGCGCGTCGCGCATTCGGTTGGAGGAGCGGCGTCACGGGACGCCGCTCCAGCGTGCTCTCGCCGTCAGGCGCTGAGGAACTCGTCCCACTTCTGGACGATGTGGTCATATTCTTCCGGCCACTGGTGCCAGTAGGCGACATTGGCCGCGCGCTGCTCCAGCGAGCCGCCGTCGCGCAGGTCTCCCTCCTTGATGCCGCGCTCGGGCGCGCCGACCCAGGGCTTGCCCTCGTACCAGAAGGCATACTTCTCCGGCGACATGAACTGCTTCAGGTTGGTCGAGGGCGAGTAGTAGCCCTGCTCCGAAACGGCGATGCCCGGAGGACCCGACAGCCAGTAATCGGCATAGGCGGCGACGGCTTCCTTGTTGGGCGAGGAGGCGAGCATGGCCGGGCCGATGGCCCAGCCGCGATAGCCTTCCTTCGGCACGGCGTAGCGGCAGGCCTTGCCCTGCGCCTTGACGGCCATGACCGCCGGCTGCCAGGCGTCGCAGACGACCATTTCGCCCGAGGCGAGCAGGTTGACGAGCTCGCCGAAATCGCCCCAGAGCGCGCGGAACTGGCCGTCCTTCTTCTTGGCGATCAGGAACTTGATCGCCTCGTCGATTTCAGCCTGCGAGGGGTTCGCCGGGTTCTTCACGTCGGAGAGGCCGAGCGTGTTCATCGCCATGAAGACCTGGCCGAACGCGGTCAGCGGATCGGTGTTGAGGCCGGACTTGCCCTTCCACTTCGGGTCGAACAGCGCCGTCCAGCTGTTGGCTTCCTCATCGGAAACGACCTCGGGATTGTAGCCGACCGAGTCGTAGTTGTAGACGGCGGGCACCAGCCAGAGCTTGGTCTGGCCTTCATCGGCCCAGATCTGGCCGGTGATCTGCGCGTTCGGCGCCCACTTGGCGTCCGGCTTGGTGAAGGTGTCGCGGATATTGGCCCAGTTCTTCAGCGAGCTGACCGGCACGGCCTCGACATTGTTGGTCATGACGACGGCGGGAAGCCGCTCGACATTGGTTTCCCAGCAATCATAGTCGGCCGATCCGGAAAGGATCTTGGTCTGCGCGTCGGGATGGGTCGAAGCCGTGCCCGAAACCGAGCCGACGCCGGACGCCGTCTTGAAATCGGCCAGGATGCGTTCCTGCACCGTGACCGACAGGCCGATCGTGCGCAGGCTTTCGTTCGCCAGCGCGCTCTCCGCCGCGAAGGCCCGCGAGGCCGAGGCGAACGGCACGCTGCCCGCCGCAACCGCCATTGCGCCCGCACCCTTGAGCAGGAAGCGACGCGTCATCTCCATCTGTTTGTTCATGCTTCACCTCGGTCTGGTTATGCCTGCTGCTTTTGTTCTGACCGGCGTCCGTCAGGCGGCGGAGCCGGAACACTGGGAAGTCGAAGGCGGGTCAGGCCGCCTCCTCCTGGATCGCAACCTGCTTGGCGCGCCGCACGGACAGCCCCATCAGCACGCCGTAGACGCTGAGCAGCGCGAAGGAGAACAGGGTCGTCAGGACGCCGAAGGCGAAGATGTTGGGATGGATCTCGACGGAGAACGTGCCGTAGATCGCGAGCGGCAGCGTCAGGTCGCGGCCGGAGGCAAACAGCGTGCGCGAGAACTCGTCGTAGCTGAGCGTGAAGGCGAACATCATCGCCGACAGCACGCCCGGGAAGATCAGCGGGAACGTCACCTTGCGGAAGGTGCGCACCGGCGACACGCCGAGCGACCAGGACGCTTCCTCGACGCTCTGATCGAAGCGGTTGAAGATCGCCAGCATCACCAGGAAGGCGAAGGGATAGGTGTAGACGACGTGCAGCACGAAGGCGGTGCCCCACCAGTGGCGGTCGATGCCGAGCACGTTGGAGACCAGCGACATGCCGAGGCCGACAAGCAGGCCGGGCACCATCATGCCGAGCACGATCAGGTAGAAGACGACGCCCGAGCCCTTGAAGCGGCTGCGGAAGGCCTGGGCCGACATGACGCCGAGCGTGGTCGAGACGACCATGGTCATGAAGGCGAGGACCAGCGAGCGCAGCAGGCCGGAGCCGACCGGCAGCGGCGCGATGCGGCTCGGCGGCACCAGGCCGAGCAGGTGGCGGTACCAGTAGGTCGACCACTCGACGATGGGAAACTGCGGCCCGCCTTCCGGTCCCGTCTGGAAGGAGATGATGGCCAGCACCACCATCGGCGCATAGAGGAAGGTCAGGAACAGGACGGTGTAGACGCCGAGCGCGGGCTTCACGAAGGTCGACTGCATGATCGCTCAGAGCTCCTTGCGCAGGTTGACGACGCGCAGCAGGCCCGCCACGACGACGCCGATGATGAGGGTCAGCACCACGCCGATGACGGAGGCGAAGGCCCATTTCAGCGATCCGACCTGGGTCACGATGATGTTGCCGAGCAGGTTGACCTTGCGGCCCGAAAGGGCGGCCGCGGTCGCGAATTCGCCCAGCACCATGACCGAGACGAAGATCGAGCCGACGACGACGCCGGGCAGCGACAGCGGCAGGATGATGGTGCGGAAGATGCGGCCGAAGCCGGCGCCGAGATCGCGCGCCGCCTCGATGATGTTGGGATCGATGCGGCCAAGCATGAAGGCGATCGGGCCGACCATGAACACGCAGTAGATCTGCGTCATGCCGATGACGACCGAAAGCTCCGAGAACAGCAGCGCATCGATCGGCGCGCTGGTGATGCCCAGCCACTGCAGCACGATGTTGATCGCGCCTTCCTTGCCGAGCATCGGCCGCCAGGCCAGCACGCGGATCAGGAACGAGGTCCAGAACGGGATGACGCAGAGCGTCAGCAGCACCGTTTGCAGCGTCTTGTTCTTGACGAAAAGGCCGACGAAAAGGCCGGCCGGATAACCGACCAGGATGGTGGCGAACAGCACGGTCAGCCAGATCCGCACGGTCGTCCAGAGCGCCGAGAGATAGGTGTCGCTGGAGAAGAAGGTGGTCCAGCTTTTCGTCGTCAGAATGGGCTGGATGGCGAAGGTCGTCTGCGTCCAGAACGAGACGTAGAGGATCATCGCGATCGGCAGCACGAGGAAGAGCAGCATCCAGACCGCGCCGGGCGCGATCAGCCAGTAGGCCGTGCGGTTGCTCTTCCGGCGGCTGGTGGATTTGGCGGCCGGGACTTCGGCGGCAGCGGCGGTGGTGGTCATCGTCATGGAAGGCTGTCCCTTGTCCAACGGCGCGCTCACGCGAACACCAGCGCGTCGCGCGTCTGCCAGGTCAGGCGGTAGCGCTGCTTCTCGGCATAGGCCGGCGCCTCGCGAAGGCTGAGATGGTCCTCGACCTCGATCACGCGGCCGTCGTCGAGGGCGAAGAAGGAGAGCACCGCGGCACCCGAATATTCGCTGGCGATGAAGGTGCCGCCGACGCTCTCCTCGCCGTCGCCCGCCCCTGCCCCGTCCGGCCTCACGGCGATCTTGTCCTGGCGAATGGCATAGGCGGGCGCCGATTCCGCCGCGCGGACGGAGGCGGCGGAAATGGCGAAGCGGCCGGCCGGGCCGACGAAGTCGCCGCCGTCGCGCGTGCCGGAAAAGATGTTGTAGCAATTGAGGAAGCGCGCGATCTCGGCGCTGGCGGGCTGACTATAGACCGTGTCGGGCGCGTCGGCCTGGGCGATGCGCCCGTTGGCGAGCACGATGACCGTATCGCCCATGGCGAGCGCCTCGGTCTCGCTGCCGGTCACATGCAGGAAGGTGACGCCGAGCCGCTCGCGGATGGCGCGCAGCTCGTCGCGCATGCGGGTGCGGAGGTTGGCGTCGAGCGCGCCGAGCGGCTCGTCGAGCAGCACCAGCTTCGGCTCGGTGACCAGCGTCCGCGCCAGGGCGACGCGCTGGCGCTGGCCGCCCGAGATCTGCGCGATGCCGCGCTCCTCGAGGCCCGTGAGGCCGACCAGCTCGATCATGGCGGCGACCCGGTCGCGCCGCTCGGCCGCCGGCATCGCGCCGATGGCGCGGTTTTCCAGCCCGAAGCCGATATTGCGCGCCACGCTCAGATGCGGAAACAGCGCGAAGTTCTGGAACACGAAGCCGATGTTGCGCTGGTAGGTTGGCACGTCGTCGATACGCTTGCCATCGAGGATGACGTCGCCGCGATCCGGCTCGTCGAAGCCGGCGATGACGCGCAGGAGCGTCGTCTTGCCGGAACCGCTCGGCCCCAGCAGCGAGATGTAGCTGTCGCCGCGGAGCGCCAGGTTGATGCCCTTCAGCACGGGGGATCCGCCGAAGCCCTTTTCGACGGCGTGCAACTGCAGCAATGGTGACATGGCCTGTGTTCCCTGCATTCGACGTCCTTGCGAAGGCCACGTC